>SLDH01000001.1 GCA_007125415.1 Roseovarius sp. | reverse complement strand
GTCAGTCATCTAGCGCAGGTGGCTCCAACGCGAAACGCGCGTTTCGCCGCAGTGCAGCGTGACATCACGTCAGGCGTGCCAGAAAGCCGCTCAGATGATCTGTGTGATGCTGAATATGCGGCGCGGCCAGCGGCTCGGGAGCGACATGCACCGTGCGCATGCCCATCTCGAACGGGGCGGCAAGATTGCGCGGCTCATCCTCGAACATCGCGGCACGTGTCGGCTCCACACCATCCGCCGCGAACACCGCGCCGAAGGCTTCGGCCTCGGGCTTGGGGCGAAACCCCGCATGCTCCACCCCATAGACCGCATCCATAACCCCTTCGATACCGCGTGCCTCGAGCACGCGTCGCGCATAGGGGGCCGAGCCATTGGTATAGACGATCTTGCGGCCAGGCAGCGCCGCCAGACGCGCCCGCAATTCGGGATCAGGCGTGAGCGGGGCGAAAGAGATGTCATGCACGGCCACGAGATATTCCTGCGGGTCGAGATCATGCTCTCGCATCAGACCCGCCAGCGTGGTCCCATGGGTGCGCCAGTAATGATGGCGCAGGCGGTCCGCTTCGGCGCGATCCACGTTGAGGGCACGCATCACGAATTGCGTCATCCGCACCTCGATCTGATCGAAAAGCCTGACAGCGGGGGGATAGAGCGTGTTGTCCAGATCGAAGACCCAGATATCCACATGATGGAAGTGCGGTTTTGCCATGCAGCGAAGCTTAGATCATCGAGACTGTCCGGCAAGGCTTGATTGTGACAAAGGCCGGGCGCTAGGATCACTGGATGCTCAGACAGATTGGACCGCGCCGATGAAACCCCAGCAGACAGATGCCTATTCCCTGATCCTCGGTGCGATCGACAGCGGCATCTTCCGCCCCGGCGACCGTCTGGTGGAAAGTGATCTTGCGGATCGTTTCGGCGTTTCGCGCACCCCGATACGTGAGGCGCTGCAACGGCTGGAAACGCAATCACTGCTCGCGCGCGATGGCCGCAGCCTCATCGTAGCCTCGCTCGATCACAATCAACTGGCCGAGCTTTACGTGGTACGCGCCGAGCTTGAGGGGCTCGCTGCCAGCCTTGCCGCGCGTCATGCCACCGACGAAGAGATGCGCGTGCTGCGCGACATGGTCACCGACGATCACGGCCTGATCGGCGACCCGACCGCGATGGCACGTGCCAACCGGCGCTTTCACAAGCAGATTCACCTTGCTTCGCACAACCGGTATCTGGTCCAGCAGCTTGATCTGGTGCATCGCTCCATGGCGCTGATGGCGACCACATCACTGGCCGCGGTGGGCCGCGACGAAGATGCGCTGAAAGAGCATGATATCATCGTGACCGCGATTGAAAACCGCAACAGCGATGCCGCCGGGGAAGCCTTGCGCGCACATATCTCAAAGGCGTTCGTGACCCGGCTGAAGCTCGACAGCGGCGAGATCGACAGCGTGGTCTGACGCACGTGGAGCTGGCACACGGACGAGGCCCAGCGACAGACCATGCGCGGTCTTGTCCCAGAAGAATGGCTTGAAGACCAGTTCGTAAACCGCCTTGTAGGCGGCGATCGCACCAAGGGGCGAGTAGACATGCATGAGCGGCACCCAGGGGAGCAGTGCCTTGTGCTTGTTGGTGCAGACGGCCGCCGCATAGATCGTCATGTTGAGCACTTCGAGCATCAGGAAGGTGAGCCCCGCCGCCACCAGAATGTCGCGCGGCACCACCGGATCAAGCGGATGCGGCAGCCCCAGCAGGATCAGCCAGAACGACCACAGCAAGGGTGCCAGCAGAACCTGCGATAGCGCCGAGACGAAATGCGCCTGAAATCCCCAGAATTTCCACGCACCAAGCTGGCGATGTAGCAGCCGAGGCCGGCGCATATGCACGAGATAGGTGACCATATAGCCCTTCAGCCAGCGTGACCGCTGTTTGATCCAGGGCCAGATCCGGCAATTTGCCTCTTCCTCGGTCACGGTGTTGACCATCTCGGTGCGGTAGCCATGCCGCGCCAGGCGAAAGCCCAGATCGGCATCCTCGGTCACGTTATGGGCATCCCAGCCACCCAGTTCCTCCAGCACGTCGCGGCGGAAATAGAGTGTGGTGCCCCCCAGCGGGATCGCAAAGCCCAGCCGCGCCATCCCCGGCAGGATCATCCGGAACCAGGCCGCGTATTCGATGGTGAAGCAGCGCGCGAGCCAGTTCTGTTGAGGGTTGTAGTAGTCAAGGATGCCCTGCAGGCAGGCCACTTCACGTGGCAAACGCGCAAAACGCCGCGCCACGACGGTGATCTGATCGGGGTCTGGCGCGTCTTCGGCGTCGAAGATGCCGACAATATCGCCCTCGCAGAAATCAAGCGCATAGTTCATCGCCCGCGGCTTGGTGCGCGGCTTTCCATCGGGCACGACCACGGCGCGGATCCAGGGCGGCAGATCGATCTCGGCGAGAGCTTCCTTGGTCAGATCATCCGCCTCCTCCAGCACCAGCACCACATCGAGCAGGCATTTGGGATAAGTAAGCTGCGTCAGCCGCGCGATCAGCGCATGCAGCATCTCGCGCTCACGGAAGAGCGGCACCAGCACTGAAACCTTGGGGAGAGGTTCCTTGCTCCCGAGTGTCGTCTCATCTTGCGGCGATGGCGGGCGCGCAGAAAGCTGGGCAATCGCAGCCGCCGTCTTCATGCCAGCCGTCACCAGCAGGGTCAGGGTTGCCCAGAGCACCAGAAGCGCGAGCACCGTTCTCGGGAAAAGGACGGTCACTGCGCAGAGAATCGCCAAAGCGCCGAAGACCATCACCATGCGCGGGTTGATCCGTGGCCCCCAGTTGCGGCAACTTTCAAGCGCATTCACCCGCGCCTGGGCAAGATCGGTCAGATGCGGGCGATGCGCCGCCACGATCCGGCCCTGCACGGCGTCGCGCGGGGCGAGCACGCGGGTAGCGGTGGCGATATCGACCGGAAGGTCGGTGGCGATCTTGCGCAACTGGTCCAGATCCGACAGGGCCAGAATCGGCCGATGCTGCTCATCTTGCAAAGGCACGAGGCCATGTTTGAGCATCTTGCGCGGGTCAAGGGAGACATCGGCAATCCGAGCCACCGCCACTTCCGCCGCACTCAGCCGACGCATGCGGGAACGGCGGGCATGGGCGCTCAGCAGATCCTCTTCCGTCACCAACCCTTCGGAGGTCAGGATCCTGTCAAGGCTGGTGTCGCAATGCCGCGCCACAACCTGCGCCAGAAGAGCATCGGACCGGCTGACCTTGCCGGACCTGACCAGTTCCTCGCCGATCGTGCCGTCGATGCTTACATCCTTGAGCCGCTGCGGCCCCAACTGCCGCAGCTCCGAGATCCCCATGCCAATCCCCTTGGTTAATCCTTCGGAGCATTGGCAGACGGGGGTTAACGGACTGTAAACAAAAGGTTAACGAAAGGTTAATGCCGATCCTGACCCTACGTGGCCATGGACCCGGCAAACCGCTCGAACAGGTAGAAGCTGTCCTGCGGCCCGGGGCTCGCCTCGGGATGGTACTGAACCGAAAAAACCGGGCGATCCCTCAGTCGAATGCCGCAATTTGATCCGTCAAATAGCGATACATGGGTTTCCATCACCTCCTTGGGCAAGGTCTGGCTGTCCACGGCGAAGCCGTGATTCATGGATGTGATCTCGACCTTGCCGGTCTCCAGATCCTTGACAGGGTGATTTGCCCCGTGATGCCCGTGGTTCATCTTGATCGTCTCGCCACCCAGCGCCAGCGCCAGCATCTGATGCCCGAGGCAGATGCCGAAGATCGGCAGGCCCCTTTCAAGCACATCGCGGATCATCGGCACGGCATAGGCGCCGGTGGCCGCCGGATCGCCGGGGCCGTTGGACAGGAAAACACCGTCAGGCGCATGCGCCAGCACTTCCTCGGCGGTGGCCGTGGCCGGCATCACCGTCACCTCGCAGCCCGCACTTGCCAGACAGCGCAGGATGTTGCGCTTGGCCCCGTAATCGACAGCGACGACACGATGCCGCGCCTCGGTCTGGCGGGTGTAGCCCTCGGGCCAGGCCCAGCGCATCTCGTCCCAGCGGTAACTCTGAGCACAGGTCACCTCGCGGGCGAGATCGACACCTGTGAGACCACGAAAGCCGCGCGCCGCCTCCACAAGCGCGCCGACGTCGAACCGGCCTTCGGGGTCATGGGCAAGCGCCACATGCGGAGCGCCCTGCTGACGGATCGCGCGCGTCAGCCGCCGTGTATCGACGCCACCGATGGCGATGCGCCCGCGCCGGGCCAGCCATTCGCCAAGATGCTGCGTGGCACGCCAGTTGCTGGGTACGGTCGGATCCCATTTCACCACCATTCCATCGGCAACCGGTTCCCCTGTCTCGTCATCTTCGGGGTTCACACCGACATTGCCGATATGTGGAAACGTGAAGGTGACGATCTGCCCGGCATAGCTCGGGTCGGTCATTATTTCCTGATAGCCGGTCATCGCGGTGTTGAAACACAGCTCCGCCGTGGTCTGGCCCGTGGCCCCGAAGCCCTTCCCGTAAAAGACAGTGCCATCCGCCAGTGCCAGACAGGCCGTCGGATAAGAGGGGGGGGCTGCATCGCTCATCGGGAGATTCTCCGGCGGTCAAACTGGCCGGACCCTAAGGAGCGGGCCGAAGGGGGTCAAGGGCCGACGCGCAGACCTTGCCACAGTTGTCACCCATTCCATCTTTGACTATTGTGACAACTTCGCGAAACGCTTCAGGGATGAAAAGCATGACTTTGCGAGACCAAGTGAACGCCCGCTTGAAACAGGCGATGAAGGATAAGGATCAGGACCGTCTGGGCACCCTGCGCCTGATCAATGCCGCAATCAAGGATCAAGCCATCGCGCAGCGCATGAATGGCGATGACGGCCCGGGCATCAATGACGCGGAGGTTCTGCAAATCCTCGGCAAGATGACCAAACAACGCCGCGAAAGCGTACGGGCCTATGAAGAGGCAGGAAGGATTGATCTTGCGGAACGCGAGCAACAGGAGATCGCGGTGATCGAGGAATTTCTGCCCCGGCAATTGTCGGAGACGGAAATCGGCGCGGCGATCGACGAGGCGATCACCGCAACCGAAGCAAGTTCGATCCGCGACATGGGCAAGGTCATGGGCAAGCTCAAGGAAAGCTATACCGGCCAGATGGATTTCGGCGCGGTCGGCCCGATGGTCAAGGACAGGCTCTGCGCCGGCGGATAGGCACCTGTTGCACCGTATCGCACCGTGCGGGATACTTGCCCGCCCGGGGCTTCATCACGGGCAGGGTTCGAGCATGTTGCGCTTGATCGGGTTCAACGCGACCCGTTAACAGGGCAAGCGCCCCGGGCGGAAGTGAATCCCCCTTGGCGCACCATGCTTTAACAGCCTGCTCACAAATGAACAGGTGCTGCGAAATCGGAAGCGACTGTTCTTTCCCCTCTGCCTGTATGGCACGAGGAGGGTCACGCCCGACCCTGGGTGGGCACCTTACTACGCTGGGGCGACGGGACCTTATGGCGGCCAATACCCTCTGACCGTGGTGCTTCTTGCAGCGTTGCAATGCGCCCTCCCGGGGGGAGGGTCGGGGGTCGTCCGGGCTGGTCCCCCGGGCGAGACAGTGGGGCAAATGTGGCGCGAAAGAGTTTTCCGGCTCAAGGCGCTTCGAGGGGGGAGTGAGGCACTCATTCAGCAGCCTGTTGACGGTCAGGCGCGAGCACGCAGTTTTCGGAAAGTCTCGCTCAACTCGCCGTAAAGCGCCTTGCGCTCGTCTTCGGACAGAAACGCACCGATCTCGACCTCGCGTCCCTTGCCCGCGAGCGTGACATAATAATCCACCGGCCCCCCCGTGGGATGCAGGTTGACCTGTGTCCAGTAGCTGTTGCAATTCCATTCCTGCCGGTCGCCACGCGGGTTTGTCCGGACCAGCCGCACCTCACCCTCACGGATCGTCAACGCTTCATGCAGCCGTCCGGCCTTGTAGGACGCCTCGATCGCCATCCACACGGCCGTCACCGCGAGGATCAGGAAAGGCAGGATGCCCCACAAGGCCACCGTTCCCAGCAAGGGAAGCAGCGGAAAGCAGAGCATCACGCAGGTGATCAGGATGAAGCCTGCAAAGCCACGGCGGGACAATGACCGGTGCGGCCAGATATCCAGCGTCCGGCTATCAGATGTTGAGTCGGAATCAGACCAAGCATACGGCATGAGCCAAGTCTAGCGCACTGATCCGCTCAGAAAAGAGCCAAGGCTCAGTTCGATGAAACGCGGTAGGCCTGCCGGTAGAAATGATGCGAACCGATTGTTGCCGTGCGCGGATAGGTGCGGGCCCAGCGCGGGCTGACGGCCTTGGTATGATAATGTGTGGCACCATCTGTGAGCGCGCGCTCAGCACCGTTCACCATCAGATGGGCCACGCGGCCAACCTGACGGAAAGCTCCCTGTTCGGCAATCACCTGGGGATTGCCATCACATGTATAGGTGAATTGACACTGATACTTGCGCCCCGTGCCCTGGTTGATCACGCCACAGACCGTATCGGGATAATTGCTGCTGTCCACACGGTTCATGATCACTTCGGCCACGGCGAACTGTCCCTTCACACTTTCGCCCCGGGCCTCGAAATAGAGCGCTTCCGCAAGACATCTCCAGTCCTCCCCCCCGTTTGCCGCGCTGTTCTGGACAAGCCAGTCACGTGAGTAGCGAATGTCAGTATCGCCACTGGCAAGAAAGGTGGCGCGCTTTTCCGCCGAGATCGCCTGCAGCGCGCGGGTTTCATGATCCAGAACTGCCTTGAAGCTGGTATCGGCCTGCGCAACGCCGGCGAGCAGGGAAAGGGCACAGATCATCGTCCGAAACATGTGATCACTCCGTTCAGCACCGGGCGCAGCCCGGCCAACATCCGGGCGCTCTAGCGGAAAGGGCGCAACGGGTCCAGTCGGAGGCGTAGGGTTCAGCCCTTGATGCCGGCATGAATCCGCCGGTCATGGCCTATATTGATGAACCGGTGCCGAACACTACCCGATCTTGTCACGCACTGCCAACTGCGCGGCAGCCAGCCGCGCAACGGGCACGCGGAACGGCGAACAGGACACATAATCGAAACCGGCCGCGCGACAAAAGGCGATCGATTCGGGGTTGCCGCCATGCTCGCCACAGATCGACAGGGTGATATCGGGATTGCTCTTGCGCCCACGCTCGGCCCCCAGGGTCAGAAGCTCGCCCACCCCTTCGGTATCGAGCGTGTGAAACGGATCCTCGGGATAAACGCCCTGGCGGACATATTCGCTCATGAACTTGCCGGCGTCATCGCGCGAGAGCCCATAGGTCATCTGCGTCAGGTCATTGGT
>SLDH01000324.1 GCA_007125415.1 Roseovarius sp. | reverse complement strand
TTCGGTATCATCACAGGCCATGGGCATTGCCTCGCCAAAGGCGATCGCCTCGATGTCGATACGGGTAAGGTTCGCGGTTTCCGCCGCCCGGGTCACCGCATCGCGGACCGCGTCGGCGCGGCTCTGTGCGATCCTCAGATTGCCATCGGCCGGCCCCTGAGAATCGCTGAATCCAACGAACACAAGCCTGCGCATATCATATTGTCCTAGCTCCATCGCCTTGGCCAGTTGCAGGACATTAGACCGCGATTGCGCATCCAGACGGGCAGATCCGGGCTCGAAGCGGAATGTCGTGGTCAGCCGTTTGAGAGGGGCAAGCGTCTCGACCATCTGCTGCAGCTGGGCAAGGCTGATATCCGGACCTGCGCGCAGAATGGCATTGGCGAAGCGATCTCCCTGCGCATTGATCTCGATCTCTTCGGGCGCCTGATCGACAAAGCCGGCGCGGCGAATCACCAGCTGTGCAGATGGGTCGCTCAGATAAACCAGAAACTCCCGGACCAGCTTGGGAAAGCGCCGAGCAGGTTTATAGAGGAAAAGCGGCGCGGTCAGCGGGTAATCCTCGGTCTTGACGGTGCGGCGGATGGCACGCATTGCAAAACCACATTCTCCGCGCAGGGCCAGCGGCCATGTTCCCCCGGTATTGGACTGGCTGGCGACACCCAGCGCAAACGGATCCGCGATAACAGCCGCCAGCAAGCCCATCTCATCCGGGTGCTGAACCGCGCCCTCGATCAAGGCCTCACCAACGGGCCCGAGCAGCCGATCGACAGTCGTCTGCCCGAAGCCTGTGGCCTGGTCGAGCACATGCACGGCGATCGGCGCATCAGGGCCGTCGATCTGCGACCACTCGACAATGTCACCCGAAAGAATTGCGGCAAGCTGCGACATGCTGATCGCCTGCATGGGGTTCGTGGGCGAGACCACGGGCACCAGCGCATCCAGTGCGATCACATGGCTGCGCGCCTCCTCCGTGAGATCGCCCAAACCAGCCTCCTGCGCGCGGCGGTTTTCGTCAGGGCGCACCTCACGATGGGACATGCTGATGTCTGCCTCATTGGCCAGGAGATCGGCAAAACCTTCATCCGAATTGGTGAGCCGAAAGGTGAATTCGCCGATCACCTGATCTTTCTCGCGATCCGAAAGAGTGTAGCTGAACATCTGATCCGCAATCTCGAAGCGCTCCAACCCGTAGCCATTCTTGATCGCGAAAGCCTCCAGCAGGCCCGGCATCAACACGCGGCCAATGGTGGGTGCGCCTGAAAACGTGATCCGTGCGATATAGCTTTCCAGGCTGGGACAGCCGGGCCCTTCGCAATTCACGCCCGAGCCATCCACTGTCAATTCGCCATATACCGTATCGAGCCGATAGAACTCGCCGTCGAATCCCAGCAGGTTGCCGGAGATTTCCACGGCGCCATCACGCGATGAGAGGGTGACATCCTGAGCCTCTGCCCGGGCAATCACCATGAAAAGGGAGAACGCGGCGAAGAACGCCGCGCGAAGAACTGCCATCAGAAGCCTCGACGCGTCTCGGATTACCTGGAGGCGACTTTCAGGTCATTGAGCAGGTTTTTCAACACCAGAAAGTCACCCACCGCTTTGCATTCCGGCATAGCGAGGGTCAGCACATGGGTTCTCAGCCTGCCATTTGCTGTCTTCTGGATGGATTGCGCCTCGAGATCGCGGCCACAATTCGCAGGGGTGATTTCCGCCTCAACGCTCAAGGCAACCGGGCCTTCCTGCTGTGTCACACCCGTGGGGAACGTATAGACCTCGGCGACAAGCGCATCGTCGAGGGTGTTGTCTCCATGCCGCGTAATGAACCCGCCTTCGCCTGATGCAGCCACGGTCAGATCCCGCGCAAAGCCTGCCCAGACATGGCCTTCACCGCCATATTCCGCGCCGAATTCGAGGGCATGGAGCTGCAAACCTCCAGCACCCTGCCACTGCACCACGGCTCGGTCATAGAGCGACAATGAACCGACTTCCGCAGTGGCGACTGCCCCTTCACCATTGGCAAAGGCGGCAATGAAGACGGATGTCTCAGCCAGCGCCGGCACCACGAAACTGCGCCCGCCCCGGCCATCCGTGGCCTCGCTCAGCATCATCCCGTTATGGTGCAGCGTGAAGCGCTCATTCGGCATGCACGGGGCGGAGAGGCTCAGGCGCACCATCGCCGCCGCCTCAGGTGTCGCAGTCATCTCGTACACGCAAGCCGGTTGCGGTTGCGCCTGAACTTGCGGATGATCCGCGTCGGCCTGTTCCTGCAGCGCCACCTCGGAGAGCGGCGGGGCAGGCAAGCGCGAAAGCTCCGTCATCTGTGTTCTCGCCGGTGCTGCAGAGGTGGGCGTCACCTTTGAAAGTTCCACCCCGGGCGCCTGAGGCTGTTCCACGTCACTCACCGGCGCTTTGATCGCGCTGCCGCCAACCATGCCTGACGAGGCCACGGCCTGACCAGGCGCGGTGGCGGCGGGCTGGGGCGCAGCGCTTTGCATGAAGTAGCCGATGCCCAGCGCGCAGACGAGCGTGCCGCCGGCCATGATCAATCTATTCCGCTCAATCTTCATCGCACTCTCCACACCTGTTAAAGTATGCGAGAGGCTATGGTGGGAATCAGGCCGTCTTATGGCCCGCAAGCGGAGTCATTGCGGCGGGAATATGCCTGATCAGGGCTTGATGCAGTCAGGTCAGCCGCCCGTGACAATGCTTGAACTTCTTGCCCGAGCCACAGGGACAGGGCTCGTTGCGGCCCGGATTGCCCCATGTCGTCGGGTCGTTCTCGTCAAAGCCGGGGATCGCATTGGGAAACTTGTTTTCGGAGGAAGGTGCCTCCGCCGCCTCCCGAAGTGCCGCATGCTGTTCCTGCATCTGCTGAACGAGAGCTTGCTGTTCTTCTTGCGTCATCGGCCTGATCTGCGCCAGCTTCTTCGTCACATCCTGCCGCAGCGAATCGAGCATGTTCTCGAAGAGTTGGAACGCCTCGGTTTTATACTCGTTCAACGGATCGCGCTGGGCATAGCCGCGAAAACCCACGACACTGCGTAGATGCTCAAGCGTGAGAAGATGCTCGCGCCATTTCGTGTCGATCGTCTGCAAGAGGACCTGCTTTTCGATCGCGCGCATGTTTTCAGCGCCGAAAGCCTCGGTCTTTTCAGTCATCAGGCGGTCGGCAGCCTGCTGCAATCTCTCGGCGATCTCCTCATCATCGACGCCATCCTCTTCGGCCCAGTCGATCACCGGAACGTCAAGGTTGAGCTGCTCGCTGACCGCATCGCGCAGACCTTCGGTATCCCATTGATCCGCAAATGTCTTGGGGGGCATATAGGTGTCAATCAGATCGTCGATGACCTCGCTGCGCATATCCGCCACGATTTCGGACAGGTCCTCGGCCCGCATGATGTCGAGCCGCTGCTTGAAGATCACCTTGCGCTGATCATTCATCACATCGTCGAATTTCAGAAGTTGCTTGCGAATGTCGAAATTGCGCGCCTCCACCTTGGCCTGCGCGCGTTCCAGCGATTTGTTGACCCAAGGATGAATGATCGCCTCGCCCTCTTTCATGCCAAGAGTGGACAACACTTTCTCCAACCGCTCAGAGCCGAAGATGCGCATCAGATCATCATCGAGACTGAGAAAGAATGCTGAGCGGCCCGGATCGCCCTGACGGCCGGAACGGCCACGCAACTGATTGTCGATCCGTCGGCTCTCGTGACGTTCCGTGGCCAGGACGAACAGCCCGCCCGCCGCCTTGACGGCTGCCTCGCCGGTCGCGTGATCCGCCTCGATCCGTTGGCGCACTTTCTCGGGGTCGGCTTCCGGATCGGCTTCCAGGGCCTCGAGTATGGCGAAATCGACATTCCCGCCCAATTTGATGTCGGTGCCGCGACCGGCCATATTGGTAGCGATGGTCACGGAATCAAGCTTGCCCGCATCGGCAACGATCTGAGCCTCCTTCTCGTGCTGACGCGCATTCAGAACATTGTGCGGCACCCCTTCCTTGGTCAGAAGCTGGCTGAGTATCTCGGATTTTTCGATGGATGTGGTGCCGACCAGAACCGGCTGATGCTTGGCATGCGCCTCCTTGATCGATTCGATGATGGCGTCATACTTCTCCTTCGTGGTGCGGAAAACCGCATCATCCTCGTCTATCCGTGCGATGGGCTGGTTCGTCGGAATCTCGACGACGCCAAGGCCGTAAATCTGCTTGAATTCCTCCGCCTCGGTCGAGGCCGTGCCGGTCATGCCGGCCAGTTTCTCGTAGAGCCGGAAATAGTTCTGGAAGGTGACCTGTGCCAGCGTCACGTTTTCCGGTTTGATCTCACAGCCTTCCTTGGCCTCGATGGCCTGATGCAGCCCGTCCGAGAGACGCCGTCCGGCCATCATCCGCCCGGTAAACTCATCGATCAGCATGACCGCACCATCACGCACGATGTAATCCTTGTCGCGGGCGAAAAGCTTGTGTGCGCGCAGGCCCTGGTTGACATGATGCACCACTGTCGTGCTTTCGGGATCGTATAGAGACTGACCCTCCTCGAGAATGCCTTTGCTGTGCAACAGGCTTTCCAGGAATTCGTTGCCTTCGTCGCTGAAGGTCACATTGCGGTTCTTCTCATCCAGCGTGAAGTGTTCGTCCGTGAGCTCGGGGATCAGCTCATTGATGGCGATATAGAGATCGCTGCGGTCCTGCGCGGGGCCCGAGATGATCAGCGGCGTCCGCGCCTCGTCGATGAGGATGCTGTCCACTTCGTCGACCACGGCAAAGTAGTGCCCCCGCTGCGCAACCTGATCGAGTTCCGATTTCATGTTGTCGCGCAGGTAGTCGAAACCAAGTTCGTTATTGGTGGCATAGGTTATGTCAGCAGCGTAGGCTGCTTTCTTCTCGTCGTCGGGTTGTTGGGGGTAGACCACACCCGTGGACATGCCGAGAGCGCCATAGACCTTGCCCATCCATTCGCTGTCACGACGGGCGAGATAGTCATTGACCGTCACGATATGCACGGCCTTGCCGGTGAGTGCATTGAGATAGGCGGGGAAGGTGGCGACAAGTGTCTTGCCTTCGCCGGTTTTCATCTCGGCGATATTGCCCTGATGCAGAAAGATACCGCCGGTGAGCTGTACGTCGAAAGCACGCAGGCCGAGCGCCCGGCGCGCGCCCTCCCGGCAGTTCGCAAAGGCCTCGGGCAGGATCGTGTCAAGGCTTTCGCCATCCGCGACACGTTTTCTGAATTCCGCCGTCTTCTCGATCAGTCCGGCATCGCTCAGCGCTTCGAATTCAGGTTCCAATGCGTTGATCTTGTCAACAATGGACCTCACAGACTTTACCTTGCGGTCATTCGGGGTGCCGAATATCTTTTTGGCAACCGTTCCAATACCAAGCATATGTGTTCCGATCCAGGTTTCGACGTATCGTGGAAGGCTATCGCTTGCCCCGCCCATCACGCCACCCTAGAACGGGCGCAACATGGCGGCCTTGTCTTGTTCAAGAGGCGATGTAAGGGGCAGCCGTTAGAGTGTCAACGTTACGCGCCTCACCGGGGCGCTGCATGTATTCACGAAGGAACTTACGATGCGCCTGTCCGTGCCAGATCTGTCCCGTCTTGCCCTTGTCGCGCTGCTCAGCGCGCCTGCTCACATCGCGTCGGCAGAGGCGATCCCCTCGCGCGAGCAGGTGCTGGCAACCGTGAACGGAACGGATATCACCCTCGGCCACCTTATCGTGCTTCGTTCGGGCCTGCCCGAGCAATATGCGCAGGTTGATCCTCAGGTGCTGCTTGACGGCCTGCTGAACCAGTTGGTGCAACAAACCCTTCTTGCGCAATCCTTCGAGGGTGAGCCTTCGGCGCAGGTGCAGCTATTGATCGAGAACGAGAAACGCGCGCTGGTGGCAAGCGAGGCGATCAACAGGGTGCTGGAAAGCTCCGTGAGCGAAGAGGCGATCCAGGCCATGTATGAAGCGCGCTATCTCGATGCGGAGCCGGTCAAGGAATACTCGGCCGCGCATATTCTGCTGAAAACCGAGGAAGACGCAGAAGAGATCATCGCGAAGCTGGACGCGGGAGAGGAGTTTGCAGCACTTGCCCGTGACTTTTCCGAAGGGCCGACGGGCCCGAATGGCGGCGATCTGGGCTGGTTTGCTGAAGGGGTCATGGTCGAGCCGTTTTTCGAGGCTGTCGCCGCGCTCGATGCTGGCGAGATCTCGGGCCCCGTCCAGACGGATTTCGGCTGGCATGTGATCTACCTGAAGGAGACCCGCTCAAGGGAGCGGCCGGAACTGGAAGCGACCCGAGCGGAGATCGAGGCAGCATTGCGCCGTGAAGCGCTGGATGCCGAGTTGGAACGCTTGGAAAGCCTCGCAATCATAGAGCGGCCCGATCTTTCGGATCTGGATGCATCCCTCATCAACGACGCCACCGTTCTCGAGCGTTGATCATGGGCAAGACCCCTGCAGTCTCACCTCTGGCGCCCTCCGCCTTTCCGGATCTGCCACGCATTGCCGGCGTCCGCTTTGCCGCCGCGGAAGCGGGGGTGAAATATGAGGGCCGAACCGATGTGATGCTGGCAGAACTTGCCCCCGGAACGGCCATCGCCGGCACCTTCACACGATCCTCAACCCGTTCTGCGGCGGTTCTCGATTGTCAGGACAAGATCGGCGGGCCCTGGCAGGACGGGGCCGCGATCATCGTGAATTCGGGCAATGCCAATGCCTTTACCGGATATCGCGGGCGTGAGGCGGTCAAATCCATTGCCGAGGCCGTGGCCAGCACGCTCGACATCCCGCAAACGCGGGTTTTTTCGTCATCCACCGGTGTGATCGGAGAGCCCTTGCCCGAAGGCCGGATCACCGCGACACTCGAAAGTCTGAAGAGCCGGCTTTCAGACGATGGGATCGAAGAGGCGGCCCGCGCCATCATGACGACAGATACCTTCCCCAAAGGGGCCGGCACGACCGTCATGATTGGTGATGAGGCCATCCATATCAGCGGCATTGCCAAAGGCTCGGGCATGATCGCGCCCGATATGGCAACGATGCTCGTCTATATCTTCACCGATGCAGTGGTCGAACAGGATGTGTTGCAAAATATTGTTTCGGCGCTCAACAAGACCACCTTCAACTGCATCACCGTGGACAGTGATACCTCCACATCCGACACGTTGCTTGTCGCGGCGACGGGGGCATCGGAAGTCCGGGTCACCGAGCAGAGCATGGGTTTCATGGAAGGGTTGCGCATGGTGATGATGGATCTGGCGCATCAGGTGGTCCGGGATGGCGAGGGCGCGACCAAGTTCGTCGAAATCTCGGTGACAGGCGCGCTGAGCGACACGGATGCTCATACTCATGCGCTTTCGATCGCCAATTCGCCCCTGGTCAAGACAGCAATTGCGGGGGAGGACCCCAATTGGGGCCGGATCGTC
>SLDH01000069.1 GCA_007125415.1 Roseovarius sp. | reverse complement strand
GTGTCGCGATTGACCAGTGAACCGTATCCGAAAAAATATGCATGCTGCATGTCGGATTACCGCCTGCCCTTTGATTCATGTCATGTTCGCTGCGGCAATCTGACGTCATGCTGGCCGGAACACAAGCTGGAGGGGCGGCCTCATGCGGATCACCAAACGAAGCAACATCGCGATGCGTGTGTTGATGTATTGCGCTGCCAATACCGGTGGTCTGGTCACGAAGGCCGAGATCGCCCAAAGATGCAAGATATCCGAAAGCCATCTGGCGCAGGTGATCAACAAACTTGCGCGTCTCGACTATCTGCACACCCAACGCGGCCGGTCCGGCGGAATAGCCCTTGCCCGCCCCGCAGACCAGATCGTGATCGGGGAAATCTTCCGCCATCTCGAAGCGCCGGTGACGCAGTCGGAGTGCTTTGCCGATGTGGACAATAGTTGCCCGCTGGTCAGCGCGTGCCGCTTGCGTGCCGCGCTGGCGGACGCGGTTCATGCCTTCTTTGCGCATCTCGATGGGATCACCCTTGATGCCCTCGTCTGCAACAATCCCCGCCTGCATGCAATCTTTGCGCCCGAGGCTTGTGCGCAGCCACGCAAGATCCCGGTCCCGATCGCCGAATGATCCGCCCCGTGGGATCGTGATCCTGTCTGCTGTAGCCCTGCGCGGCATCGGCGTGCCGCGTCGCCATTGGGGTGACGTTGAACGGGTTAAGCTCTCTTGACGTCTGCGCTTCGATGGCATAGCCCATGGCGCAGCGCGGGCGTTGTGTAGTGGTAAGACCTTAGCCTTCCAAGCTAATGACGCGGGTTCGATTCCCGCCGCCCGCTCCACCCGCTGCATTCTGATCGACTGGTGCCGCCTGACGGCGGTTTTGCGTGGCCAGGTGCCGTGTTGCGGCACAAGTCACTCTTGACGCTCTCCATGGCTCTGTCCAATAACGCGGGCGGAACCATGACTGGACAGGAGGGCCAATGGTCCGCAAAAGCTCGGAGGGGGCAGACTCTCAGGACCGTGACAAATCCAGGCGCATCGGCGCTCTGGTCTCTCTCTGGCCGTTCCTGAAGCCTTACCGGGCGTTGCTTGCCGCGGCGCTCCTGGCGCTGGTGCTGACCGCGATGGTTTCGCTCATGTTGCCGCTCGCGGTACGCCGCGTGGTGGACAATTTCGGCACCGAAGATGGCGCGATCCTCGACTACTATTTCGGGGCGGCCCTGATCATCGCCGGTCTGCTCGCGCTCGGCACCGGGCTGCGCTATCTGCTGGTCACGCGGTTGGGCGAGCGGGTGGTGGCCGATATCCGCAAGGCGCTCTTCGATCGGGTGGTGGGCATGAGCCCTTCCTATTTCGAGCGCATCATGACGGGCGAGGTGCTCAGCCGGATCACCACCGACACAACGCTGATCCTTAGTGTCATCGGCTCGTCCATTTCCATCGCCCTGCGCAACCTGCTCATTCTGGTGGGCGGCCTGATCCTGATGCTTTTCACGTCGCTCAAGCTCACGGGCATGGTGCTCTTGCTGGTGCCGCTCGTCATCGTGCCCATTCTCGTGCTCGGGCGCCGCTTGCGGGTGCTGAGCCGCGAAAATCAGGACTGGATCGCGGCCAGTTCGGGCAATGCCTCCGAGGCGCTGTTGAGTGTGCAGACGGTGCAGGCCTTCACCCATGAAGCGGCCAGCCGCGAGCAGTTCTCCGACATTACCGAACGCAGCTATGTGGCCGCTTACCGGCGCGTGAACACCCGTGCGCTGATGACGATCATCGTCATTTTTCTCGTCTTCACCGGCATTGTCGGAGTGCTCTGGATGGGGGCCAATGCGGTGCGCGAGGGCACGATGACGCCCGGCATGTTGATCCAGTTCGTGATCTATTCGGTGATGGTGGCCGGTGCCGTTGCCGCGCTGTCGGAGATCTGGGGCGAGTTGCAGCGCGCGGCGGGGGCGACGGAGCGGCTGGTGGAATTGCTCGGTGCCGAAGACCCGGTGCAGGATCCAAAGCACCCCAAGCCGCTGCCAAGCCCCGCGCGCGGAGCTATCCGCTTTGAAGATGTCAGTTTCCGTTACCCGTCGCGTCCGGAAACCCTTGCGCTGGACGGGTTCGATCTCGACATCGTACCGGGGGAAACGGTCGCACTCGTGGGGCCGTCGGGCGCGGGCAAGACCACGATCATCCAGTTGATCCAGCGCTTTTACGACCCCGATGCAGGCCAAATCCTGTTCGATGGGGTGCCCCTGCATGAGATGCGCCGTGATGACTTCCGCCGCGCCATTGCGCTGGTGCCGCAAGATCCGATCATCTTTGCCGCTTCGGCGCGCGAGAATATCCGCTTCGGCCGCCGTGACGCCAGCGATGCCGAGGTAGAGGCCGCGGCCCGCGCCGCGGCCGCGCATGAGTTCATAACGGCGCTGCCCGAAGGGTATGACACCTATGTGGGCGAGCGGGGCGTGATGCTGTCGGGCGGGCAGAAGCAGCGCATCGCCATCGCCCGGGCGATCCTGCGGGATGCACCTTTGTTGTTGCTCGACGAGGCGACATCGGCACTCGACGCCGAAAGCGAGCGCGCGGTGCAGAAGGCGGTCGAGGCGATGGCGCGCTCACGCACGACGATCATCGTCGCGCACAGGCTCGCCACCGTTAAACAGGCGGACCGGATTATCGTCATGGATCAGGGGCGGATTGTGGCCATGGGCACCCATGAGAGCCTTGTCTCCGAAGACGGGCTTTATGCCCGGCTGGCCCGGCTGCAATTCACCGGGACGGAGGTTGCGGCCTGACAGGCTGCTGAATAACGGAATCGACAGGACCTTTGCAGGAAAACTGTTCTTTTCCCATGGCCGGGTTGATTCGCAGAGGGACGCGCCCGACCCTGGGTGGGCGCTTCCCCATGCCGGGGCTACAGTGCTTCATGGTCGCCAGCCACCTCCGAACGTTGAGCGTCTTGCAACGTCGCAATGCGCCCGCCCCGTTTTGCCGAAGGCAAACCTGCGGTTTGACGGGCGGGCGGGCGCATGCCCGGGCCGCAAGCGCCCCGGGCGGGGTTGAAGCCCCATTTCGCGTAACATCTCTACCGACAATAGGGGCCGTTTCGGTGATTGGCGGTGTCGAAATGGAAGTGGTCCTGATGGAACCGGTCGGACTCGGGGCCAAGCACGGTGCCGAAGGGGCCGCAGGCCGAGCCATGAAGATTGCGCATGATCCGCCCCTTTCGGCCCCCGCCCCAATCATGCAGAACCGAGAGCGTGCTGCCATCGGCCAACCTGAAGGCCGAGATGTCGATCGCGTTTCCGTATGAATGCTCTGAGAGACGTGCGCCCGGGCGATGGTTGCGCGTGCGACACACATAATGAGCGGCAACCGCCAGTTCCGCGAGCCCGCCACCTGTTCTGCCGATGATGGGTTTGGCTTCATTGCGCACCCAGCCATTGAGCGTCCGGGCGGTCCTGCAATTGAGCGTGGCCGCCTGGCTCAGCCTCACTCCGTTGACGGAGGTGATGCTGACGGCATTCTTTATCCCGCAGCCGCCGGGGCCTGTGACTTCGCCGATTTCCCTGCCCTTGATCGCCGCGACCCCGCAGACCGAGCCTTCGGTCGTGTAGCGCGATCCGTCATCGTCGCTGCGCAGGGCGTCCCGCACATTTCCGACAACGGAACATCCCATCAGGATCAGCGGAAACAAAAGTGCCAGGCGCATCGACCTACCCCTTCTTCACACGGCCGAAATCCGGCGCATCGGTGTCTTGCCCGGCTTCGATGATGCCACGTCGGATCGCACGGGTACGGGTGAAATAGTCGTGAAGGTGCTGGCCATCCCCGGTGCGGATCGCGCGTTGCAAGGCGAACAGTTCTTCCGTGAAACGCCCCAGAATTTCCAGCGTGGCGTCCTTGTTGTTGAGGAAAACGTCGCGCCACATGGTGGGATCGCTGGCGGCAATGCGGGTGAAATCGCGAAAGCCGGCCGCGGAGAACTTGATCACCTCGCTATCGGTGACGCGGCGCAGATCATCGGCCACACCCACCATCGTGTAGGCGATGAGATGGCGCGCATGGGAGGTCACGGCCAGCACCAGATCATGATGGTCGGCGTCCATCTCTTCGGTTTGCGCCCCCATCCCCTGCCAGAACGCCGCCAGCTGCTCCACCGCCGCGCGGTCTGTCCCCTCCTGCGGGACGATGAGGCAGAAGCGGTTGTCGAACAGCTCCGCAAAGCCGGACCGCGGCCCGGAATGCTCGGTCCCGGCAAGCGGGTGCGCGGGCACGAAATGCACATTGGGGGGCAGATGGGGCGCAACCGCGCGGATCACCTCGCGCTTTACCGAACCGACATCGCTGACTGTGGCACCGGGCTTGAGCACGGGGGCGATCTGCGCGGCGACAGCGCCCATCACCCCGACGGGCACACACAGCACCACCAGATCCGCTTCCTCGCAGGCCTCTTCTGCACTGTCGCAAACCCGGTCGCACAGGCCGATCTCGCGGGCGATTGCACGGGTTTCGGCCGAGCGGGCATAGCCCGTCACCTCGCCAGCCAATCCGCCACGCTTGATCGCCCAGAACATCGAGGACGCAATCAGGCCCAGCCCGATCAGCGCCACGCGCCCGTAGATCATCTGGCCTGCTCCATGAATTTGCCCACAGCATGGGCCACACGGCGGCAACTTGCCTCATCCCCGACGGTGATGCGCAGGCAATGGGGCAGCTTGTATCCCGCCACACGGCGCACGAGGATGCCTTCGCCTTGCAGAAGGGCATCGCAAGCCTCGGCTTCGGCGGGTGAGGCAAAACGCGCCAGGATGAAATTTGCGGTGGAGGTGTCTGACGGCACGCCATGTTCCGCCAGGGCCTCGGCCAGCCAGGCTCGCAGGCGGGTGTTGTCGTTGCGGCATTTCTCGGTCCAGGCCGTGTCGCGCAGCGCAGCTTCAGCGGCGGCGAGCGCCGGCTGGTTCACGTTGAAGGGCCCGCGCACACGATTGAGCACATCGATCACATCCTGCGGCCCGTAGCCCCAGCCGATGCGCAACGCGCCCAGCCCGTAGAGCTTGGAGAAGGTGCGCGTCATGACCACGTTTTCGCGCGCCTCCACCAGCGCCGCACCGCCATCATAGCCTTCCACATATTCCGCATAAGCCCCGTCCACCACGAGCAACGCCTGATCGGGCAGCCCGCGCGCGAGGCGCGAAACCTCCGACTCGCCCACCATCGTACCGGTGGGATTGTTGGGGTTGGCCAGAAAAACGAGCCGCGTACGCTCGGTGCAGGCGGCAAGAATGGCATCCACATCGGTGACCCGCTCGCGCTCGGGCACCTCGACAGGGGTCGCGCCCGCGGCGAGCGCCGAGATACGGTACATGGCAAATCCGTGCTCGGTATGGATCACTTCATCGCCGGGTCCTGCATAGGCCTGGCAGAGAAGAGAGATGATCTCATCACTGCCCGCGCCGCAGATCACACGCGCCGCATTCACCCCGAAGGTCTGGGCGATGGCTTCCCGCAGACTCCGATGATCCGAAGACGGATAGCGATGCAACTCGAACGCGATCTTCTTGTAGGCCGCCTTGGCATCGTCACTGGGACCGAAGGGGTTTTCGTTGGAACTGAGCTTGACCACATTCGCGATGCCGTCGATCGATGAGGCCCCGCCCTGGTAGAGCGTGATATCGAGTATTCCCGGGCGCGGTGTGATCTTTGTCATGGTTCGTCTCCCCACGCGCCGTTCTAGACCTGCCCCGGCACCTTGACCAGTCCGAAACCGGCCGGTTGCGGCGCGGTGTCACGCGCATGTCACGGAATCGCGGTTGAAAGAAGGAAGGGGGTGCTGGACATGCCAGATTACGATCTCGACAACGCCTATGAAATCAACGGCCCGGAGGAAGCGCGCGCGCTTTACGGTGACTGGGCGGAAACATATGATGAGAGTTTCGGCGCGGGCTGGGGGTACATCGCTCCGCGTGAAATAGCCGCTCTTTATCGTGACGCCATGGAGGTTGATGAGCCGCTCCTCGATATAGGTGCTGGCACCGGGCTGGTGGCCGAGCATCTGCGTGATCTGACAGTCGATGCTCTGGACATCACCGATGAGATGCTGGCGGTCGCGGCGCGCAAGGGGATCTACCGCGAACTGATCAACGCGGATCTGACGCAACCGCTCGATCTGCCCGCCGGGACTTATGGCGGCGTGATCTGTTGCGGAACCTTCACCCATGGTCATGTGGGCCCCGAATGCCTGCCCGAGCTTTTGCGGATCACCAGAGCAGGCGCGCTCTTTGTGTGCGGAACCATCGCGCCGGTGCTGGACGGCCTCGGATTTGGGTCGGCTCTGGCAAGTCTGGTTGCGGCGGGGCGGATCACGCCGGTACGCTTTCACGACATCCCGATCTACGAAGGTGCCGGTCATCCTCATGCGGCGGATCGCGGGCTTGTCATGCAGTTTCGCAAGGTCTGAGACATGCGAAAGGGCGGCACCATCCGGCACCGCCCCCGCCGACCCATGATAGCGGATCAGTTCTGGGCGTAGAATTCGATCACGAGGTTGGGCTCCATCATGACCGGATAAGGCACGTCACCCAGACCGGGCGTGCGCACGAATGTTGCGGTCATCTTGGAGTGATCGGCCTCGATATAGTCGGGCACATCACGCTCGGCCAATTGCACGGCTTCGAGCAGGGCTGCCATCTGCTTGGAGCGGTTCCGAACCTCGATCACATCGCCTTCCTTTACGCGGTAGGACGGGATGTTGACCTTCTGGCCGTTCACACGGACATGGCCATGGTTCACGAACTGGCGCGCGGCAAACATGGTCGGAACGAATTTGGCGCGATACACCACCGCGTCGAGCCGACGTTCGAGCAGGCCGATGAGCAATTCGCCGGTGTCGCCGCGCTGACGTTCTGCCTCGCGGTAGATGCGGCGGAACTGCTTTTCGGTCAGATCCCCGTAATAACCCTTGAGTTTCTGCTTGGCGCGCAACTGCAGGCCGAAATCCGACATCTTGGCCTTGCGGCGCTGGCCGTGCTGGCCTGGTGCGCTTTCACGACGATTCACGGGGGATTTCGGGCGGCCCCAGATGTTTTCACCCATCCGGCGGTCAATCTTGTATTTGGCAGACGTGCGTTTTGTCACGGCTGATCTCCTTCGATTCTGTGCCGCGCGCAGCAGCGCCAGCAACTCGGTTGAAGGGCGTTGTCCTTTGGCTAACTGAGCCTGACAGACACCTCGGGAGGGGTGCCACCAACACCAGTGAAGCCGCGCTTATACAGGGCTTTGCCGGGGTGTCAACGCAGATGCGGCGCATGAACCGCAATGTCCGCCCTGCCGAAGCGCTGCCCGGTCAGGCCGCTTCATGCGCCAGGATCGCGGCCTCGGAGCGGCTGAGGCTGCGCCGGGCGAAGCTGCCATAGCGATGCGGCTCATGGTCGAGCCCCGGATAGAGCGCCAGAAGACGCATTCGGTCTTCATCGCCC
>SLDH01000230.1 GCA_007125415.1 Roseovarius sp. | reverse complement strand
GCGCCTGTCATCATGCCCAGCAAACCCGCCACCAGAATGCCGGTGGAATGGGGGAGCCACGCCAGTGCAAGAGAGACCGTGACCCCAACGAAAGCGGCGACAACATGTGCAGCACTGCGCAACATGGGCGTGACGAGAGCGATAAAGGCAATGGGCACCGCGAAATCGAGCGCAAGTTCGGGTGGGATGCTCCTGCCCAGCCAGGCACCCACAAGGGTCGCACCATACCAGAAAGGTATGATCGGGGCGGCGACGCCGAAGAAATAGGCCAGCTTGCGCGGCATGTCCCAATCGGTATTCGCCTCATAGGCGTTGACCGAATAGGCATAGGTCTGATCGACGACGAAATAGGTGACCACCGCACGTTGCCAGAAAGGGGCTGCGCCCAGCCAGGGGGTGAGCGCCGCAGTGTACATCGCCATGCGCAGATTGATCGCCAGCGCCGTGACGATGGCTATGATGGTGGGCGCATCTTCCCGAAGCACCTGCAGCGCGGCGAATTGTGCGGCCCCCGCCAGAACCAATACCGAGAAGGTAAGCGCCTCGAACACGCGCAAGCCCGCTTCGGAGGCGACCACGCCGAAAAGGGCTGCAAAGGGAGCCATGACCAGAATGAAAGGCGAACCGTCGCGCAGGCCGCGCCAGAAGACGGTTTTCGTGGTTGGCCTCGGCATGGGCTGCTCTTAGATTAGTAATGTACAGCAGGTGGCCTATCCGCCGGAGGAAGGAAATGCAATTGGCCGATCAAGGTGATTTTCCCGATTATGTGATTGCGCCGGACCCCGGTGCCGCACGGCTGACCCGGGCTGTCGAGGGTGTGGATCAGCACGGGCGCGTCACTGCCATTTCCGTGGTCGAGGAACGTCCGCTGACGATCTTTCTCAATGGGCAGGAGATCGTCACCGCCATGACGATCGGGGACTATCCCGAGTATCTGGCGCTGGGGTTTCTGCGCAATCAGGGCATGCTGCGCAATGGCGAGGTCGTGAAAGGGATCGACTATGACGAGGATCTCGAAACCGTCGTGGTGCGCACCGACGGACAGACCAGCTACGAGGAAAAGCTGAAGAAGAAGACCCGCACCAGCGGCTGCGCTGTGGGCACGGTTTTCGGCGATATGATGGAGGGGCTGGAAGATGTGCGCCTGCCCGATCTGACGGTGAAGACATCTGATCTCTATGCGCTGGCCCATGCGATCAACCGCACGCCCTCGCTTTATCTCGAAGCGGGGGCAATACATGGCACGGTGCTGTGCCAGGGCGCACGGCCGCTGGTCTATATGGAGGATGTGGGGCGTCACAACGCGGTGGACAAGATCGCGGGCTGGATGCTGTCGGAGCAGGTCAGCGCGACGGACAAGCTGCTCTACACCACCGGGCGTCTCACTTCGGAAATGGTCATCAAGACGGCGCTGATGGGGATACCGGCCCTCGCATCACGCTCGGGTTTCACTGCGTGGGGGGTGGAGATTGCCCGGGAGGTCGGGCTGACGCTTATCGGGCGCATGCGGGGCAAGCGCTTCATGTGTCTAAGCGGTGAAGACAGGCTTCTCCGCGATGCGGACCCTGACGCGGTGCAGGATGAAGACCGCAAACATCGCCGCAGGAGTGCCGCGTTGTGAAGGGGCGCATTTTCCATCCGGAAAATGGTCAGGAAAATTCGAATTTTCCTGACCCGGGCGGAGAGTTTGGTGCATGAGGCGACCTCTCGCAGTGATCCTCGCGGGGGGGCAGGCCACACGCATGGGCGGCGGCGACAAGGGCCTCTTGCCGCTGGGGCAGGGCACGATCCTTGATCAGGTGATCGCGCGTCTTCGCCCGCAGGTCGCGGGCATGGCTCTCAATGCCAATGGTGATCCGCGCCGGTTTGACCGCTTCGCCCTGCCGGTCCTGCCCGATACGGTTGAAGGCTTTGCGGGGCCACTTGCCGGCGTGCTTGCGGGGCTCGACTGGGCCGCCCGAGAGGGCGCTGAAGCCATCGTCACTGTCGCTGCGGATACGCCGTTCTTTCCGACCGATCTCGTGGCCCGTCTTTCCGCGCAAGCCGAGGGACAGGTGCATCCGCTGGTGTTGGCGGCCACGCCCCGCGCGCCGGGCGAGGAGACGAAATCCATGTCGGTGGCGGGCCTGATCCGGCATCCCACCTTCGGGCTCTGGCCGGTCGCGCTGCGCCATGATCTGCGGGCGGCGCTTGAGCACGGGTTGCGCAAGGTCGTTTTGTGGACCGCGCAGCATGACGGGCGCGAAGCGGTGTTCGCGATGGCTGGTGAGCCCTTCTTCAATGTCAACACACCTGCGGATCTCGAGCGTGCCCGCGAGATGCTGGCGGCCCGCGCATGAGGATCTACGGCGTGACAGGCTGGAAGAATGCAGGCAAGACCGGCCTCATGGAGCGGCTGGTGGCCGAGATCACGGGCAGGGGCCTGCGTGTCTCCACCATCAAGCACGCGCACCATGCGTTCGATGTGGATCAGCCGGGGCGCGACAGCTATCGCCACCGGGCCGCCGGCGCAACCGAGGTGCTGCTTGCCTCGGGCAAGCGCTTTGCCCTCATGCATGAGCTGCGCGATGCGCCGGAGCCGCCGCTTGATGCGCTGCTGTCGAGGCTCTCGCCCGTCGATCTGGTGTTGATCGAAGGCTACAAGACCGCTCCCCACCCGAAGATCGAGGCCTATCGCGCGGCGGCCGGCAATCCGCTGATCGCCCCGGGGGACGCGACAATTCGCGCCGTGGCGAGCGACGTGCCGATGGAACTGGACCGGCCGGTGTTCGATCTTGACGCGACCCGGGCCATCGCCGACTTCCTTCTGAGGGAGCTTGCGCTGTGAGTCTTTTTGACAGCTTTGCCATCGTGGACTGGTCCGCGGGCAATGACACGGGCCCGACGCCACGCAAGGACGCGATCTGGCTGGGGCTGGTGCGCGAGGGTATCGAGGCCGCGCCGGGCTACCTGCGGAACCGCGCTGTCGCAGAGACGGCGATCGCCGATCTCATCGAGCAAGAGCTTGCGGCGGGACGGCGGCTCTGCCTCGGGTTCGACTTTCCTTTTGGCTACCCGCAGGGACTTGCCGAAGCCCTGACCGGACAGGCGGACCCCTTTGCGGTTTGGGCATGGCTGGCTGAGCGCCTGGAAGACAACCCGAGCGCCAACAACCGCTTTGATCTTGCGGCGGAAATCAACCGCCACTTTCCGGGCGTCGGCCCTTTCTGGTTCAACGGGCTCAAGCGCGATATCCCCGATCTGCCCCGCAAGGATATGCGCGCCGGCCATGGCATGGCCGAGCGGCGGACCTGCGAGGTTGCCCTCAAAGGCGCGTTCAGCTGCTGGCAACTGGGTGGCGCGGGGGCTGTGGGCGGGCAGGTGCTCACGGGCCTGCCTGTCCTGCACCGCTTGCGGCAGCGCTTTGCCGGGCAGGTCGCGGTCTGGCCGTTCGAGCCGCCGGAATCAGCCCCAGTGACCCTCGTCGAAATTTGGCCGGGGCTGATCAACAGTCATGTGCAGCAGGCCGAGGCCTCCGGCGGCATCCGCGATGCGCATCAGGTGCGGCTGCTCGCGCGAGCTCTCGCGCGATTGCCCGGCGAGGCGCTGCGCGCCATGTTGGCAGCAGACGCCCCGGAGGAAGGCTGGATCCTGGGGCTTGGCCACGAAAAGGAGCTTGAGCGCAGCCTCCTGCCGGATCTGAAACCACCGCCCTTGTGCAATGATTGTTTCGCCCTGCCCGCCGGGGTGGCATGGACCCCTGTGGACACGGTGCTCACGCGACTGAAGGAAAGGCTGCACCCGGTGGTGGGGGTGGAACGTGCGCCGATGGGTGAAGCGCTGGGCCGGGTACTGGCCGCGCCGGTGATCGCGCGCCGTGCCAACCCGGCACAGGCCAATACCGCCGTGGATGGCTACGGCTTTGCCCATGCGGCAATTGATGGAGAAGCGCCGGTCTTGCCGCTGATCGCCGGGCGCGCGGCGGCAGGCGCACCTTTTCAGGGTGCCGTGCCCCATGGCTCGGCCATTCGGATCCTCACAGGCGCGGTGCTGCCCCAGGGGGTCGATACGGTGGTGCTTCAGGAGGATGTGACACAGGGCGAGGGCGCCATCGCCTTCCGCGCCGGGATCAAAGCAGGCGCCAATACCCGCAAGGCCGGTGAGGATGTCGAGGCGGGTGCACAGCTTCTGGGACCGGGTCGCGTGCTCACCCCGGCCGATCTGGCGCTTGTCGCCGCGGTCGGCGCGGGGCCCGAGCTTGCGCTTCACGAGCGCTTGCGCGTGGCGGTGCTCTCCACCGGCGATGAACTGTGCGAGGCCGGACATCCGGCCAAAACGGGCCAGACCCATGACGCCAATCGCCCGATGCTCTGCGCCCTTGTTGCGCAGTTTGGCTATCTGCCCGTCGATATGGGGATCGTGCCCGATGACCGCGCGGCCCTGCGCGACAGGCTGGACGAAGCCGCAGCACGATCCCACATGATCCTGACCTCGGGCGGTGCCTCATCGGGCGATGAGGATCACGTCTCTGCCCTTCTGGAAGACGCGGGCGCGATGGCGGAATGGCGCATCGCCCTCAAGCCTGGGAGGCCCTTGGCCCTTGGTCTCTGGAAGGGGATGCCGGTTTTCGGCTTGCCGGGCAATCCTGTGGCAGCACTTGTCTGCACCCTGATCTTCGCGCGCCCCGCAATGCGGCTTTTGTCCGGTGCGGCGTGGCACCAGCCCGAGGGCTTCATGGTTCCGGCGGCCTTCCGGAAATCCAAGAAGCCGGGCCGCCGTGAATATCTGCGCGCTCGCTTCCGCGATGGCCATGCGGAGGTCTTCGCATCGGAAGGTTCGGGCCGGATCAGTGGGCTGAGCTGGGCCGAAGGGCTCGTGGAACTGCCCGATGGTGCGGACACCATAACCCCCGGGGATCCGGTGCGCTACATTCCCTATGCCGCATTCCTCTGATCTTCTTCTCGGCAGAAATACCCTTGCCACCGGCCTCACCGCTATCGCAACGCGGGTCCATGGCGTCACGGCTCCGCATCCGCGAGGCCCCGCGTCTTCCGCGGGGCCGAGATGTCGGTTGCGCGCCTCGGGCGCGCTCCATGATCACGGCTTGCCGTGTCAGATATTCAGGAAGGACTGCGCGATGCGTGGGACCAACCCGCGGAAGCGCAAAGGCGCATCCGTTGCCGCGAGACAGATGCAATCCATGCCTGGCGCGGCAACGGGCGTATGGTGCATGTGCTCATCGGCGATCTCGATATCACCCGGGCCGAAATGCGCATTCTCATCCATGAACGCGCCCTGCAACACCAAGGTCAGTTCCATCCCTTGATGGCCATGATCCGGTACGGCAACCCCTGCCGGTATGTAAAGAAGCCGCGCCGTGGCCTCATCCGATGTGGGCAGGATCGCCTGTTTCACGCCCATGCCTACCGGCCGCCAATTCACATCATCCAGATCACCTCCGATGTAATCGTGCAAGGGAGAGGGCAACACCCCAGTCACCGCCCGAGCCTTCGGCCGCTCAGTCATCGCGCCGCCAATCATTGCGAGCGTGGCTTTCAGGCTGCCATTACCCATCGCCACTGTCTCGACGCTCTCGATCAGCGCGCCACCGACACTGTCGAACGCCTCAAGCCGGGCGCGGCATTCATCGCACATCGCGATATGAGACGCGACCGTGAGGCTGAACGCTTCGGGCAAGCTACCTGCCGAATAGGCCATGAGCAGGGCGTCAGAGAGATGGTGCTGTATCTTGTCTTTCATGTCTTCGTCTTCTTCATGTCATGTCATTTCATGTCGCAGGCGCTCAAGCGCCAGCCGTATGCGTGATTTGATCGTCCCGAGCGGCAATCCCGTCTGCTCGGCAATCTCGCGATGGCTCAGATCGCCGAAATAAGCCTTCTCGATCAAGGCTCGCTGCTTGTCAGGCAGGGCGGCGATGGCCTTGGTCAACTGTTCCGACTCCTGTTGAAGAGCCAACACATCTTCCTGGTCCGGTTCCTGTTCTGGCCCCCAGCTCAGCTCTTCGGGCTCGGGCCGGCGTTGCTTGCGGATCGCGTCGATCCGGCGGTTCCGCGCGATCGTGAAAATCCATGTCGCGGCGCTGGCCCGGCTCGGATCGAACTGGTGAGCCTTTCGCCACAACGTGGCCATCACTTCCTGCGCGCATTCCTCCGCGAGCCCTTCATCTGCACCGCTGCGCATCAGGAAGCCCTTCACCCGCGGTGCGAAATGCTCGAACAGCACAGCAAAGGCCGCCGTGCTCTGCCGGTCGCGGATGGCAGCGATACACTCCGCCCATTCGTGGTTTTCGATGTCTCTTTCCGTCACGTTTTCGGCATCCGCTTGCGCTGTGCCGCCTGACTGCGGCTGCGCGACAGATACTCCCATTGTGCAGTTCGCTGCAACTCCACCATGGTCAAATGCGACGGCTTGATCATACATGTAGAGATTACGCCGTTACGCAGAAACCGGATCACCGAAGATACGAAATTATCCATTCTCATCCGGTTTCGGCCTGGTCTCGTATCCCAGACATGAACAAGAAAGAAAGATCTTCCGAATCATGACATCTGGATCAGGCGCGGCTCTGCGTCGTAAAGTCGCTGTAGTCGGCGCGGGCATATCTGGCATGGGCGCGGCCTATGTCCTGAGTGAGACCCATGAGGTGACGCTCTTCGAAGCTGAGCCGCGCCTTGGCGGACATGCGCGCACCAAGCTTGCCGGCAAACGCGGCGACCAGCCGGTAGATACCGGCTTCATCGTTTTCAACCACATAAACTACCCCAATCTCACCGCGCTATTCGAGCGGCTTCAGGTGCCGATCACCGAAAGCCGCATGAGCTTTGGTGCCTCTGTCGCAGGCGGGCGGATCGAATACGGGCTCGACGGGCCAAAAGCCTTCTTTGCGCAGCGCCGCAATGCGCTCAACCCGGCCTTTTTGCGCATGCTTCGCGACATATTCCGCTTCAATGCGGGCGCGCTCACCGTGGCACAAGACAGAAACCTGACCATTGGCCAACTCATCGAACGGATGCGCCTCGGGCGGTATTTTCGTGAATATTACCTCTTGCCCTTCTCCGGGGCCATCTGGTCAACGCCGACCGAACGCATCATGGATTTTCCCGCCCATGCCATGCTGCAATTCTTCAAGAACCACGCGCTTCTGGGGTATGATGGCCAGCACCAGTGGTACACGGTTCAAGGCGGCTCGATCACCTATGTCGAGCGTCTGGGCCGCGCGATGGCCGATCAGGGTGTCAGCATCCGGGCGGGCTGCCCCGTACAGGCCGTGCGGCGCGATGCCGAAGCGGTGGAGGTGAAAACGCATGGGGCAGACTGGCAGCGCTTTGATGAGGTGGTCTTCGCGACCCATTCCGACGTGACGCTTAAGCTTCTCGCCGATGCCAGCCCGCAGGAACGGGCAGACCTCGGCGCCGTGCGCTATCAGGCGAATGACGCGGTGCTGCATGCCGATGAGAGCGTGATGCCCAAACGCCGCGCCGTCTGGTCCTCGTGGAATTATGCCGAAGGTCCCGGCGCCGGGGGCGGGTTGATCGACATCACCTACTGGATGAACTCATTGCAGCCGATCCCGCTCGATGATCCGCTTTTCGTCACACTCAACAGCGCGCGGCCCATCCGCGAAGACCTGATCCACGATCAGGTGACGATGCATCATCCTGTCTTCGACATGTGCGCGCTCGAGGCGCAGGCACGTATCCGTGCCACCAATGGCACCAACAACACCTGGTTTTGCGGGGCGTGGATGCGCCACGGCTTTCACGAGGACGGGCTTGCAACCGCGCTCGACGTCGTCTCGGCGTTGAACGCGCGCAGTCAGCCGCAGGTGGCAGCGCAGTGAGCCAGCTTAGGCATATCGCGGGCCAGACATGGCATGGGCGCAAGGGCGCGGTGGAGAACGCCTTTCGCTACTCCATCGATTATGTCTGGACCGATGCAGAGGCGCCCGCCAGAGCACCCGCGCTTTTCGGGCGAAACCGCCGGGGGCTTGCCTCGCTTTGGGATATCGATCACGGTGGGGTGCCGAAACAGGGGCGCGGGGCGGCGTGGGTGCGCGAGGTGCTTGCCGCTCATGACTTGCCTGTCCCCGCGCGAATAGAACTGATCGCGCAACCACGCATCCTCGGCCATGTCTTCAACCCGGTGGCGTTCTGGATCTGCCGGGATGCCGACGGGCAGGTGCCGGTGATCATCGCCGAGGTGAGCAACACCTATGGCGACCGCCATTCCTATCTGTGCCACCGTGATGATCTGGCGCCAATCGCGGCGTCCGACCGGTTGCATGCCCGCAAGGTCTTCCACGTCTCTCCCTTTCAGATCATCGATGGCGCCTATGAGTTCCGCTATGATCTGCGGCCGGACCGGATCGGCATCTGGATCGACTTCACTGCCGGCAATGGCGGCGTGACCGCCACGCTGCACGGGGCCTGCAAGCCGCTCACGAATGCGGGCCTTTTGCGCGCGTGCCTGCGGCGCCCCTTCGGTTCGCGCCGTGTTCTGGCGCTCATTCACTGGCAGGCGCTCAAGCTCTGGTGGAAAGGGGCCACCTTCGCCCATCGACCAGAGCCGCCGGCAGATGAGGTGAGCCGATGAGGTACAACCCGCCGCAAGCGCCATGGGTGCCGCGCTTGCCGGGCTATGCCATCTTCGGCGCCTTTCTGGCGGCGGCGGGCCTGCCGCTCTATATCCACGCGCCGAAATTCTATGTGGATGAATACGGCGTGTCACTGGGGGCGCTGGGGCTGGTGCTGGGCCTGTTGCGCCTCCTTGATTTCGTGCAGGACCCGCTTCTGGGGCGCGCCGCGCGGGCGATGGAAGAGTGGCGCGCGGCCACGGTGCTTGTCGCCGTGCTGATCCTGATGCTTTCCATGCTGGGGCTATTCGTGGTGCCGCCGCCGATCACGCCGCTGGCGTGGTTTGCGGTCATGCTGACCTTTGTCTTTTCGGCCTTCAGCTACCTCACCATCTGCTTTTATGCTCAGGGCGTGAGCGCCGCCGAAAGCTTGCCAGTCTTCGGCCATGTGCGCCTTGCGCGGTGGCGCGAGACAGGCGCGCTTCTGGGCGTCTGTGCTGCAGCGGTCGCCCCGGTGGCGCTGGGCGGTTATGTGGGCTTTACGCTGGCTTTCGTGATCCTCGGGTTTCTCGCACTCTGGGCCATGCGAGGGCAATGGCGTGGCGCGGCGCCAGGAGCGATGGAGCAGTTCGGCTTCATGCGGGTTCTGCGCGACTTCACCGCGCGGCGCCTGCTCATGGTGGCGCTTGTCAATGCGGCCCCTGTGGCGGTCAGTTCCACCCTCTTTCTGTTTTTTGTGGAAAGCCGTCTCGATGCACCGGGGATGGAGGGGCCGTTTCTGCTGCTCTTCTTTCTTTCGGCGGCACTGGGTGCACCCTTCTGGGGGCGGATTGCGGAAACCTTCGGCGCCAAGCGCGTGCTGCTGACGGGGATGGTGCTTTCGATCGTGGCCTTCGCCTTCGCAGTGACGCTGGGGCCGGGCGATATCCTTGCCTTTGCGCTGATCTGTTTCGCCTCGGGCCTTGCCTTGGGGGCAGACATGACTTTGCTGGCCGCGCTCTTTGCCCGGCGCATGGCCGAGGTTTCACCGGGCGCGAGCGAGGCTTTCGGGCTCTGGTCCTTCGTGTCCAAGTTCACGCTGGCACTGGCGGCGGTGTTCCTGCTGCCGATGCTGGAGTTGGGCGGGTTCACGCCCGAGGGCCCCAATGATGCGGAAGCGCTGCTCCTGCTCAGCCTGCTCTATGGCGCGCTCCCTTGCGTGCTGAAACTGGTGGCCATCGGGCTTCTGGTCACGACACCTCTAGAGACATCACAAACCGAAAGGAGTGCATCCACATGACGGCGCTGACATGGTTTCTCGCCGGCGCGGCCGGTGTGTTGATCCTGATCTTCCTCAGGGAGCGATTTGCCGGGTTTTCTGCCCAGTAGCCTGAAGATTATGCCGATGCCACGCCGCATATGGACCTGCGGAAGCACCTCGACGGGCCGATCAGGTGCGACGGGGTGATTTACGGGCCTCTGGGGCGGGTAAGCTCGCGTTTTTCGGCGGATTTCCATGCGACATGGGATGGAAACCGGGGTGTCATGACCGAACATTTTCGATATGATAGTGGCAATACACAGGATCGTGAGTGGCGTCTGGAATTGGGAAACGATGGTTTCGTGAAGGCGGATGCGGACGATCTTGTAGGTCAGGGAACGGGACAGCAGATGGGCAACGGACTGAGACTGAATTACAACATTCGCCTGCCCGAGGAGGCGGGGGGGCACGTGCTGAGCGTGACCGACTGGATGTATGTCGCCCCCGATGGGGTAATCGTGAACCGCTCGGTCTTTCGTAAATTCGGCATCAAGGTGGCCGAACTGGTGGCGACGATGCGCCGCGTGGATGGGCCCTGATGGAGTGGAAAGGCAAACGCTATTGGCTGGTCGGTGCCAGCGAGGGGCTGGGCGCAGCCCTGGCCAGAAAGATCAGCCGCGCCGGCGCCGAGGTGGTGCTTTCGGCGCGTAATGAAGAGCGTTTGCAGGCCCTTGCTGCGGAATTGCCCGGCAAGACACAGATCGTGCCTGTGGATGTGGGAAGCCGCGAAAGTGTCGAGGCGGCCGCGAAAGAGGCAGGCGAGATTGACGGGATCGTCTTTCTGGCCGGTGTCTACTGGCCTTTCGGCGCACAGGACTGGAATGCCGAGCAGGCCGAGACCATGGCCGATATCAATTTCACCGGGGCGTTTCGGGTATTGGGGGCCTGTGTGCCGCAGATGGTCGCGCGGGATTCGGGGCATATCGTGCTGACAGGTTCGCTTTCGGGCTTTCGCGGGTTGCCTGGCGCCATTGCCTATGCACCCTCGAAGGCTGGTGTGATGGCGCTGGCGGAGAGCCTTCAGGCCGATCTGTGGCGCACCAATGTGCGCGTGCAACTGGCCAATCCGGGCTTCATCAAGACCCGCCTGACCGACAAGAACGACTTCAAGATGCCTTTCCTGATGGAGCCGGACGCGGCCGCGCAGGAAATCTTCGAGCTGATGTGCGACGAAGGCCGTTTCGTCAAACATTTCCCCTTGCTCTTTTCTTTCGTCTTTCGCCTGTCCCGCCTGATGCCCAACTGGCTCTACTATCGGCTTTTTGCGTAAGATCAAAGACGGCGCTCTGCGATCCGCGCAAGCTGTGGTATCTTCAGGCGTAGCAGGAGGGCCGACATGCTGGATATCACTACAGACAAGATTGCACAGGTCATTCTCATGTCGCGCGAGCTTGACCGCGCCGAGGCAGAACTACGAGCGTTCATCGACCGGCTAAGCGAGGATGAGCAGGTTTGTCTTGTTGCCGTCATGTGGATCGGGCGCGGAGCCTTTGAGGTGGATGAACTGGACGAGGCGCTTGTCACAGCGCGGCATGAGGCGACGACGCCGACGGCCGATTACCTGCTGGGCACGCCGCATCTTTCGGATCATCTGGAGAACGGCCTCGATGCGCTTGGCATCTCGGCGATGGACGATGAAGATGAATTGATCCGCGGCGGATGAGCAGCGCGCTCGAGAGTCCGATCTCTGAAATCAGGCTGGCCCCAGGTCTCTGGCTTGAGGATGACTGGTATGCCCTGAAATGGCGCGATGGCGGCACCTTGGCGATCGGGGAGCCTGCCTATCATCAATGCAACTGGTCCTACCTGATCTCGGACGGGGATGAGAGCCTGCTGTGGGATACCGGCTCGGGGCGGCGACCGATCGCGACGGTTGTTTCACGGCACGGGCGAAGGAAGGTCACGGCGTTTCCCTCTCACATGCATTATGATCATCTGGGTGGAGTGCGTGATTTCGGGCCCGTCATGCTGGCAGATCTGGCCTGTCTTCGGGCGCTGGAGAAACATGGCCGGGTTACCCCGCCCGAAGAGCTTTATCTCGGCGCCTACGAAAACCTGACCGCGCCACGCTTCGAGGTGGGCTTCTGGCAGCGCCCGGGCGAGACTTTTACAATCGGCGCAAGGCGGTTCGAACTCTTGCACACGCCCGGTCATTCGCCGGATTCGGTTGCCCTGTGGGAGCCCGGGCGGGTTCGGCTCTACGCCGCGGATTTCATTTATCCCGGCGAGGTTTATGCGCAGATACCCGGTGCTTCACTGCCCGCCTATGCCCGGAGCCTGCGGCAGCTTCTGGCCCTCCTACCCCGCGATGTCGAAATCCTCTGCGCTCACGGGCAGGAAAGGGCGGGGATGCATGACATGCCCGCGCTCGGCCATGCGGATCTGGAGGATCTGTTGCATGCTGTGGAAGCTCTTTTGGCGGAGGCGCCGCATGACGGGGCGCGCCGGGTCAATGCGGAGATGGAGTTGCTCTATTCGGCGGCTGCCATCACGCAGGGCTGAGCACCTGCTGGCTGGCGTCACACATGCTCGATCACCTGCAGATGCTGCGCCAGCTTGTCCACCTCGCCCAGAAACCGGGCGACGAGTTTCGGCTCATGCGGCGCCGGGCTGACACCGGCCCCGATTTCGCGCTTGGCCACCGCCTCGACCGCCAGCGCGACCGGGATGGAGACCAGCCTCGCCATGGCGGTGCCACGCTCATCGCCCCAGGCATCCATCACGAAGGTCTTGTGATAGACCGTGCGCCCCTCGGCCTCGGCCTTGAGCGCCACACACAGGACGACACGGTCCGGCTCGCCCTCCTCATAGGCATGGTCCTGCCAGAACCGGTCAGATATTTCCTCGAGCCGTGCATCACCGTCGGGGCCTTCCAACTGTTCCACTTCGGTAAAGACATCCGACCAGGCCTCGGCCCAGCCCTTGAGCCGCAAGGTGCCGCGCACGAACTCCTTCACCCGCCAGCCCGGCTCGAACCCGTAATCCTCCATGAAGGGCAGGGAATCGCGGTTCGGATAGACCTCGAAGCTCTCGGGCGTATCGAGCGGCGCGATATAGGTTGAAAGGGCGTTCCATGGGCGGTCCACCGTGAACTCGGTGTAATTGCGGATCGACCGCGACGGCGAGCGCAGCGCCTTGAGCACGCCCAGCGGCGACCAGCTGAACTTGTAGCGAAAGGGGTTGGGGTGTTTGGGGATGCCCCCGCAATAGGACAGGAAACTCAGATCATTGCCCGGATCGAATGCCGGGGCAGCGCGGTAATCGCTCATGAGGTGATGCGCCATCAGATGATCGATCCCCGGATCGAGCCCCACCTCGTTGACGAGTGCCACGCCCTTGAGCAGCGCCTTGCCGTGCAATTCGCGCATCTCGGGCGAGATATAGGAAGAAGAGACGAAATGCGCGCCCTTGTTGATTGCCATCTCCGCCAGCGGCACATGCCAGTCACCGGGCAGCATGGAAACGATGATATCGTTCTCCTCGGTCACCCCGGCGAGCGTGTCGAAATCGAAACTGTGAATGCGGGAGGTCAGATCACCGACAGCGGCCTGCGCCTTTTCGACCGTCCGGTTCCAGACGATCACATCCTGCCCCGCCTCGATCAGACGGCGCAGGCCGGGAATGGCCGAAAGGCCCGTGCCGCACCAGTGAATTGTCATGTGATCACCCTTTCCCAATTCTCCACGCCCTACTCATTCTACAGAGCCGCCCGGGTTTCAAGCCGCTCGTTCATCCTTGGACGATCCCATCACGATGTAGGAATTGATGGCACTCACATGGGTCTGAGTGCCCAGCACTTCCGTGTGAAAGCGCTTGTAGCTTGTGAGATCGGCGCATTCCACGCGCAGCAGATACTCGAAGACTCCGGCGATGTTGTGGCATTCGATCACCTCCGGCGCGGTCTCCATCGCTCGCTCGAAGCCCTCCTGGGCCACCTTTGTGTGCAGCGACAGGCCAACCATCACGTAGGCGGCGAAGCCGCGGCCCATGCGTTCAGGGTCGGTCACGGCACGATACCCCCGGATCACCCCTGTTCGCTCCAGATCCTGCACGCGCCGAAGGCAGGCTGAAGGCGATAGATTGACCCGATCCGAAAGAGCCACATTGCTGATCCGCCCATCACGCTGCAATTCACGCAATATTTTTTGATCAACAAGGTCCATGGCTCTCATATGTTGCACAAAAACAAGAATTTCGCATCACTTAGACGATAAATTGCACTCCACTGCAACTAATATTGCTCGAACTGGATCATTATGTTGCTGCGAGGAACGAGGAAATGAGTATTGCCCTTCTGGCCGGTCTCTTCGGCTTTGCCCTCGCCGCAACCATCACGCCGGGGCCGAACAACCTGATGTTGTTGGCTTCCGGCGCGAATTTCGGATATCGTCGCACCTTGCCGCACATGTTCGGTATTCTGAGCGGTGTGACGGTGATGGTTTTGCTGGTCGGGGCCGGACTGATGGCGCTTTTCGAGGCGGCACCGGGGCTGACAATGGCGCTGAAGGTTCTTTCCATCCTCTATCTGCTCTGGCTGGCCGTGCGGATCGCCACAGCCGTCCCGTCGGAGCGGACCGCTGCCTGCCGCGGGCCGATGAGCTTTCTGCAGGCGGCCACTTTCCAATGGGTCAACCCCAAGGCCTGGGCCATGTGCCTGTCGGCGATCACGCTCTACGCCCCTGACCGCACCCTGTCTTCGGTCGTGATCGTGGCTTGCGCTTTCGCGCTGGTCAGCTTTCCGGCCAATTCTGTCTGGACCTGGCTTGGCACGGCTGTTCGGCACTGGCTCTCGGATCGGCGGCGGCTTCGGCGGTTCAACATCACCATGGCGCTGCTGCTGGTTGCGTCGATCGTCCCGGTTCTTGGCTTCGGAGGATGAGTGCACCGGCGCGCGTGTCTCAGAGCCTGCCCGAATGTTCGCGAAACATCGCTTCGGCCCGGCCCCAAACATCGCGGTCCGGCTCGCCGAGAGTCAACAGATGCGGCAGAAGCTGGGCGGCGAAATCCTCTGAGCTTTCGCGCGGCAGCAGGGATGGCAGATTGTCGATGGCCATGACATCGAGCGGCGGCGCATCGTGCACCCTTGTCACCGGGGCGGCCCAGCTTGTCGCCGTGTCGTAGAGCGGCACCGGGTTGTAATCGCTGTCGGGGTCGCAGGCCACATCGCCGATCACGCCGAGTTTGCGCGGCGCGTAGAGCGCCGATTTCGGCACGAAGACGGGTGTGCCGGGCCGCGCGAGGATGCAGTTGAAGAAAAGGTCATGTGCGAGGATTTCGGGAAATGGCCCGCCATGCTGCGTCTCCTCCATGTCCCACCTTGTGACGGTGACACCCATCGCCTCGCAGAGATCTGCGGCCCCGGTGCCCACGCGCCCCAGCGCTCCGATGACGATGGCACTCGGCGCGCCCAGCCCCGCCATGTCCTCTGCCAATGCCGCCAGCAACGCGTTCTTGTCGGGAGAGGTCGAGACGGGCGGACAGATGTCGCCGCGGGCCTGAAACGCCCACGCCCGGAGCGAGACAGCCGCCCCCGCATAGCCCGCCCAATAGCCGAAAGCGGCCACGCGCCGACCCTCGGTTGTGACCAGATATTCCAGGTCATAGAGCGTTCCGCCACCCTTGCGAAACCGCTCCAGAAGGGCGCGGCCCGCATGCTGGCCCTTGAAGGCATGGCCGAACATGATGTGGCGATGCCGCAGCGGGCTGCCATCCTCGGGCAACTCCTTCAGCCCGAAGATGAAGGCATCATCCGGTGCCTCGGGCCAGCTGCCTTCGGGGGCGACCTGCGCGCCGGCGGCACGATAACCCTGGATCGGGAGCACACGGCGCGCGCTTTCTTCCACGGTCACGCCGATCCCGGCGTCAAGCAGGGCGCGGACACCCTCGGGGGTAATCCCCACGCGTTCCTCGTTCGGCCTCTGTTCGGCGCGGACCCATAGATGTGTCATGCAATTTTCCTCAGATCAGCAGGCCGGGCAGGCGGAGCGGGGCATTCAACCCTTGTCAGACATGGGTGCGGGCATGGGCCCGGTCCGGAAGGTCGAGATGGGGTGTGGCGTTGAAAGCCCCCAGCATCAGGTTTCCGTGGACATATTCCAACCGGTGCAGCGAGGAATTCATGATCTGCAGCATGACCTTGGCGGTGCTGCCGTTGCGCAGCCCGAGGGCGCGGCGCAGCATCATGCCGATCACCCCGCCCGATGTGACGACGAGCGTGCGCCCGGGGAGGTTGCACAACTCCTCCAGCGAGGTTGAAATGCGTGTTTCGAAAGCCGAGAAGCGCTCGGGCGCGGCGCGGATGGCGTCGCGTTCCCAATGGTCGAGAAGCTGTGGCAGATGCGCGGCATAGGCCTGCGGTGATCTGGGCATCGGAATGGCATGTTCGGCCTCCAGCGCCTGCGCCATGGGAAAATAGCGCAATTCGTCAAAGCGCGGATCTTGCTGGTCAAGGCTGTAGCCCATCTCCACCGCCGTATCGGCCTGCCGTTTCAGCGATCCGGTGAGCACCCTGTCGAAATGCGGATTGGTGCTGCGCAGATAATCGCCCAGCCAGCGCGATTGCTGGCGGCCCAGATCCGACAGGCGGTCATAGCTAGCTTCATCGGTCGCGTGGCTGTTGGCCTGTCCGTGTCGGACAAGGATGATCTCTGACACGTTTGCATTCCCCATGCTTGTCTGTGCCACAGGCTAGCGCCAGAGCGCGGCAGGGGGAAGACGCCGCGCCGGAAAAAGCGAATTGCAAAGGCCATGTGCTCAATGGTGAGCCGGGAAATGATGTTCACGATCGGAAACTCGGGCCAGGCATATGGCGCAAAATTCGGAGCGTGTGTCGCCTTTGCCCGACTGACCTTGCGGTCTGCATTCTATAGAATACTTCCAATACGGGAGAATTCTGATGACCGAGACCATTCGATTCACGCTTGATGGGCAGGAAGTGGAGGCCGAGAAGGGCCTGACGATCTGGGAAGTGGCCAATGGCCGCGGCCTCGTGATCCCGCATCTGTGCCACAAGCCGGCGCCGGGATATCGCCCTGACGGCAATTGCCGGGCCTGCATGGTCGAGGTGGAGGGCGAGCGTACGCTTGTGGCCTCCTGCATTCGCGAAGCGCAGGACGGCATGAAGGTGACTACCAATTCGGCCCGTGCGAAAAGCGCGCGGAAGATGGTGGTGGAAATGCTGGTCGCCGATCAGCCCGAGCAGGAGGTCGCGCGCGATAAATCCGCCCATCTGTGGGACATGGCCGCGCTTGCCGGTGTGAGCGAAAGCCGCTTTCCCAAGCTTGAGAAAGAGCGCATTCCACTGCTGGATGACAGCCATGTGGCGATGCGCGTCAACCTTGATGCCTGCATTCAGTGCGGGCTTTGCGTGCGCGCCTGCCGCGAGGTTCAGGTCAATGACGTGATCGGCATGGCCGGGCGTGGCCATGATGCTTACCCGGTCTTCGATCTGGCCGATCCGATGGGCGAGAGCACCTGTGTGGCTTGCGGCGAATGCGTGCAGGCCTGCCCCACGGGCGCGCTCATGCCCGCCACCGTGCTTGACGACGCGCAGGTGGGCGACAGCCGCGATTATGACAAGGAGGTCAAGAGCGTCTGCCCCTTCTGCGGTGTGGGTTGTCAGGTGAGCCTCAAGGTCAAGGACAACAGGATCAAATATGTCGAAGGCATCAACGGCCCGGCCAATGAGGGGCGGCTCTGTGTCAAGGGGCGCTTCGGGTTCGACTATATCCATCACCCGCACCGTCTGACCAGACCGCTGATCCGCCGCGAGGATGCGCCGCCCAAGGGGCTCAATGTGGACCCTGAAAACTGGCAGGAGTTCTTCCGCGAAGCCAGCTGGGACGAGGCGCTCGACGCAGCCGCGGACGGGCTCAAGGGGCGCGGGCGCGAGGTGGCCGGGTTCGGCTCGGCCAAATGCACCAATGAAGAGGCATATCTCTTCCAGAAATTCATCCGCGAAGGCTTTGGCCACAACAATGTGGATCACTGCACACGGCTTTGTCATGCCTCCTCTGTGGCAGCGCTGATCGAAAACGTGGGCTCCGGCGCTGTCACGGCAACGTTCAACGAGATCGAGAACGCGGATGTGGCCATCATCATCGGGGCCAACCCGGTCGAGAACCATCCCGTGGCCGCCACCTATTTCAAGCAGTTCACCAAGCGGGGCGGCAAGCTCATCGTGATGGATCCTCGGGGCGTCGGGCTGCGCCGTTTTGCTACCCATATGCTGCAATTCCGCCCCGGCGCGGATGTCTCCATGCTCAACGCGATCATGCACACGATCGTGGAAGAAGAGCTGTATGACCAGCAATATGTCGAAGCATATACCGAAAACTGGGAGGCCCAGAAGGCGCATCTGGCTGATTTTGCCCCCGAAAAAATGGAAGATATCTGCGGCATCCCCGCCGAGACCCTGCGCGCCGTGGCACGGGAGTTCGCGGGTGCGAAGTCGGCGATGATCTTCTGGGGCATGGGCGTGAGCCAGCATATCCACGGCACCGACAATTCGCGTTGCCTGATCAGCCTCGCGCTCATGTGCGGCCAGGTTGGCCGGCCGGGAACCGGGTTGCACCCCTTGCGTGGCCAGAACAATGTGCAGGGTGCCTCGGATGCGGGGCTTATTCCGATGTTCCTGCCCGATTATCAGACCGTGACGGATGCAGAGACCCGCAAGGCCTTCACTTCGGTCTGGGGCTCGGAGGATTTCTCGGCCGAGAAGGGCCTGACGGTGACCGAGATCATGGATGCCGTTCATGCCGGTGACATCAAGGCCATGTATATTCTGGGCGAGAACCCTGCCATGTCGGACCCGGATGTGGACCATGCGCGCGACGCGCTTGCCAAGCTCGACATGCTCGTGGTGCAGGACATCTTCATTACCGAAACGGCGAATTATGCCGATGTGATTCTGCCCGCCTCCTCGCTTTACGAGAAATCCGGGACCGTCTCGAACACCAACCGGCAGGTGCAGATGGTGCGTCCGGCCGTTCCACCGCCGGGTGAGGCGCGGGAAGATTGGTGGATAGAGGTGGAACTGGCCAGGCGTTGCGGCCTGCCATGGAGCTATACGCATCCCCGGGAGGTCTTCGCCGAGATGGCGATCAACATGCGCAGCCTCGACAACATCACCTGGGAGCGGCTGGAGGAAACGGCGGTGACCTATCCCAGCCTCAGCCCCGAGGATCCGGGTCAGGCGGTGGTGTTCGGCGATGGCTTCCCGCGGCCTGACGGGCGCGCGCGGTTCACGCCGGCCTCGATCATCGCGCCCGATGACGTGCCGGATGAGGAATATCCGATGATCCTGACAACGGGCCGTCAGCTCGAGCACTGGCATACAGGCTCGATGACGCGCCGCGCCTCGGTCCTTGATGCGGTGGAGCCCGAGGCGAACTGCTCCATGCATCCCGGAACGATGCGCCAGATGGGGGTTGAACCCGGCGGCATGGTGCGGTTGACCACCAAGCGGGGCAGCATCGAGATCATGGTGCGTGCGGACCGGGCTGTATCGCCTGACATGGTGTTCCTGCCTTTCGCCTATGTGGAGGCGGCCGCGAATATCCTGACCAACCCGGCGGTGGACCCCTATGGCAAGATCCCGGAGTTCAAGTTCTCGGCGGTGAAGGTCGAGGTGGTGCAGACGACAAGCATCGCGGCTGAATAGGCCGTCAACCCCGCACCGCATGCTCTGGCGGCGGAGCGGGCACATTTAGAACGCTCTTAGTGAGAGGCTTGGGAGGGCCTTGGGCATGACGTTCACGACCACATCCGGAGTTGGTGTCGAGATCATCGATCGCCGTCTCAAACGCCCGCCCGGTGCTCTGAACGAAGTATTGCTGGAGGATACGTGCACCGGCTGCGGGGATTGCATGGATGTCTGTCCGAGCGGGATCATCCTCCTGGATCGCAATCGCTTCCCGCTCTTGCTATCATCCTCGCTCTGCTCGGGCTGCGGCCTTTGTGCCGAGGTCTGCACGCCAGATGCCATCATCCTGACCGATGCGACTCGTGCGGCGCTGATGCGCCTGCTTGAGGCGGAGCGTAAAGCGACCTGACTGTGACGACTCGTCACTTGAGCACTTGCTCAATTACCTATACGTTAGCGCCATCGTCAACAGCACAAAGAAACCCGCTATGCTAGTCGCCCCTGACGCCAACACCACGCCTGAAAGCTGGGATCGCAAGGGCCTTCCGGCCTGGAGTTTTTTCAGTCCCGAGATGCTGGAGCTTGAAAAGGAGCAGCTTTTCAGACGACATTGGCAGGTGGTGTGTCATGCCTCGGATGTTCCCGGCGCGGGTGATTTCATCACGCTTGATATGGTGGGAGAGCGCGCGCTGGTCATTCGTGGGCATGATGGCGTGATCCGCGCTTTTCACAATCTCTGCCGGCATCGTGGCTCTCGCGTGATGGCCGAGCAAAGCGGTACGTGCAAGTCCGCGATCATCTGCCCGTTCCACGGATGGGCCTACAATCTTGACGGCACCCTGCGTGGTGTGGCCAAGCCGGACAGCCTGCCGCGTTTCGACCCGGTGGAAATGGGGCTCAAACCGATCGAGATGGATATCTGGCAGGGCTTTGTTTTCGTGCGTTTCCAACCCGGCCCTCAGCCGTCCATGCGCGAGGTGATGGCGCGGTTCGACGACGAAGTGGCGCAATACGCGCTCGAGAGCCTGCAGCCTTCCGGCGAAGGGTTTTTTGCCGAAGAGATTGCGGCAAACTGGAAATGTGTCCGCGATGTGGACAATGAAGGCTACCATGTGCCCATGGCCCATCCCGGCCTGCAGGACCTCTATGGTCCGAATTATTTCGATGAGCCTTTTCATAACGGAACCTCCCGCTCCTTCGCCAGCTTTCGTGAGGGCAATGGGCGGCTCTGGTCCGTACGGGCCTACAAATCGGTGCTTGAGCCGCCTGCGCGGCTGGATGATGAGCACAAGACGGCGTGGCTCTATTATGGCGTTTTCCCGAACTTCGTCTTCGGGCTTTATCCCGACAGTGTGATCTTCTATCAGGAATATCCGCTGGCGAATGGCCGCACCATCCAACGCAGTGCAACCTACCGATACCCGGAAGAGGACCGGCGCATGCGGCTTGCACGCTATCTCAGTGGACGGATCGACCGGATCACCAGCGAGGAAGATGTGCAACTCATAAAATGGACCTGGGAAGCGGCGTTTTCGAGTGGATATGACGGCGTTATCCTGAGTGATCTGGAATATGGTGTGAAGACATATCACGACATCCTGCGGAGGCATTTCCCGGTCCTTGCCGAAGATGAGCCGCCCGAAGGCGCGCTGGCGCGGCGCAACGCGGAGCTGTTAGCGCAGGCCGCGACAGCCTGAGCCAGAAACGCGCGCGGCGGGTCGGGCTTTCAGAAGCGATTGGCGTCGAAGGCCGAAAGGTCTTCATTCGGCCTGCGGCCGCTGATCATCTCCGCCACCCATCGCCCGGTCTTCGGGCCACCGGTAAGGCCCACATGCTGATGCCCGAAGGCGGCAAAGACACCGCTGCGCCCGACCTCGCCCACAAGCGGCAGGCTGTCCGGGGTGGAGGGCCGAAAGCCCACCCATTCTTCGGCCCCTTCGATGTCAAGCTCTGGAAAGGCCCACTTCATGCCCTTGCGGATCAGGGCGAGGGGTGCCTTTGACGGCGTGGGGTCAAGCCCCCCCAGTTCCACCGTGCCCGCGCAGCGAAGCCCGTGACCCATCGGGGTGGCCACGAATTTGCCACGCGTGATCATCATCGGTGTGTTGGGCAGTTGCGCGGGATCGGGCAGATGCAGGTGATGCCCGCGCTCCACTTCCAGTGGCACCTTGAGGCCGAGCTTGGCCATCAGAGGTTTGGACCAGATCCCCGCGGCCAGCACCGCGTGATCACAGGGCAAGGGGCCGCCCAGGGTTTCAACCCGGGTGATGCGTCCGCCTGTCATGGTGAAATCGGTCACCTCGGCCTGAAGATAGCGTCCGCCTTCGGCGACAAGCACATCCGCAAGCGCCTGCATATAGGCTCCGGGATTGAGGATATGGCCATGCCCGCGGGTGCGGGCAAGGCAGCCGACATCGGGGCTCAGCATCGGCTCGATCTCGCGGATGGCGGGTCCTTCGATCACCTCCAGTTCATGGCCGAATTCCTGCCGCTTGTCCCAGCCATAATTCTCGGCCTCGAATCCGGCGCGGTTTTCGTAAACGAAAAGGAAATCGCTGGGGGCCACGAAACTGGCCGCCGGAGTGCCACGGGTCAGCGACTGATGCTGCGCGAGGCTGTCATGCAGCAATGTGTGCAGCGCGCCCGACATATGCGCCACGCCCTTGTCGGTCGCGTTGGAGAGCAGTTTCAGAAGCCAGGGCACAAGACGCGGCAGATGCGACCATTGCATGAAGAGAGGCGCATTCGGGTCCAGAAGATATTTCAGCCCGTTCCGCGCAAGCCCGGGTGTGTTGATGGGGGTAACACCCCATTGCGCCAGCAGGCCGGCATTGCCGAAAGAGGCGCCCGCGCCGGGATGATCCTTGTCGACAAGTGTCACCTCATGACCGGCGCGCCGCAGCCATATCGCCGAGCTCAGACCAACGATTCCGGCACCGATCACGACGATTTTCAAGGGTTTCGACATGCTGTGCCTCCTCACTATCTTCCGAGACTACCACCACGCGGCGCAGGGAAAGGCAAGCACTGCTCCGGGAAGCCCGCCGCGTCTGATCGGGGTCACCTCTGCCCGTGCCCGGGCGGGGAAGAATGCCATGTGGCGTAACGGGCTACGATCAAGGTTCAGGCGGCCCGGGATGGGCCGCCTGTGCATTGGTCGGAAAGCTGATCAGCGCCCGTGAGGCGCATCACTCCGCGGTGAGCAACGGCGGCTTCTTCTTGCCCGAAAGGCGCGGTTGATCCGGGCCGTTGATCTCAAGGTCGATCTTGCCATCCTTGACCCCGACCTTCACGACGCCGCCCTTGGCGAGCTTGCCGAAAAGCAACTCT
>SLDH01000391.1 GCA_007125415.1 Roseovarius sp. | reverse complement strand
TGCGCGATATCCGTCTGATCCACATCAAGCGCGATACCCAGCCGAGCAAGCGCAGATTCATAGATGTCGATCATGGTATTGGCCTGCGCGATGAGCGCATCCTGCCGGAGCAGCACGTTGAGCCGGAGCGCTTCGCCCTCGGCATTCTTGAGAACACCGTCCTGGACGCGCCAGCCGGCCTCCGCCAGCAGATCGGCCGCGGCAAGCAGATTTGCGCGGTTGCGCTGCGTGCCATCGGAGCGAGGCATCTCGTAGCCCTCCAGCGCGCCGGGAGGCAACTCGGCGGAAAACGGCTCAAGCAGCGCCTGCACCCGCCCGGAGGCAGGGCCGGGCTGCATCGAAAGCTCGGAGCCCGAAAAGTAGGAAGTGATGCGCGGCTGGCGCCCGCCGGTGAGCGTGTCATTGATGAATTCGAAATTGAAAGCCAGCAGCAGAGCCTCGCGCACGCGCCAGTCGTCGAGCGGCGCACGGCGGGTATTGATCACGAAGCCTGTCATCCCCGAAGGCCGGCCGTGAGGTATCTCCGAGAGCAAGATATCGCCGCGCTGCACGGCGGGGAAATCATACTGGGTCTCCCATCTGTCGGCATTGAATTCGCGCACATAGGAAAGCGCCCCCCCCTTGAAGGCCTCCTTCATCACCGTGTCGCTGCCATAGATTTCGATCCGGATCTCGTCGAAATTCGCTACGCCCTGGCGCAGCGGCAGATCGCGGCCCCAATAGTCCGGGTTGCGCCGCAGGACGACATTACGCTCCGTCTCGAAGCTTTCGACCACATAGGGGGCAGTTCCGACAGGGATATCGTTGAGGCGCGCATTGGCGAAATCCTTGCCCTCCCATTGGGCCTTCTTGAGGATCGGGCGCAGCCCGGCGATCAAGGCCAGTTCCCGGTCCTCGACGGCGAAGGTCAGGCGCACCGTGCGGGGGCCTGTTGCCTCGATCCGTTCGACATTGCGCCAGAATCCGCGATAGCGGCCGTGACCTTCGGTGCCCAATGTCTCGTAGGACCAGATCACATCCTCGACCGTCACCGGGCTGCCATCGGAAAAGCGGGCCTCCTCGCGCAGGGTGAATTCCACCCAGTCACGTTCGGGGCTTGTCTCGACCGATTCGGCCAGCAGGCCGTAGAGGGTGAAAGGTTCGTCCCAGGAGCGGCCCATCAGCGACTCGTATGCGAGATGCCGCAATTGCCAGGGCGGCGTGCCGCGCACTGTGAAGGGATTGAGCGAATCAAAGCCGCCCACATTGCCGGTTATCACCCGCCCGCCCTTGGGCGCTTCGGGGTTTGCATAGGGCAGAGACACAAAATCCGGTGGTAGGGCCGGGGTACCATACATAGCTATGCCATGAGCCGGATCAGCCTGGGCAAAGGGCACCAAGAAAACAGTTGCAAAGGCACCAAGCAATCGGCGCAATGAGCGGAAAAATTCTGATCTCATTCTGGCAACAATCCTTCCGTCCCCTTGTTTTATTCATCGCCTAGGTAAAGGGGCTTTCACGTCTTTTCAAACTTTTAGCTTGGATTGCTGCGCAAGATTGCATATAAGGAGATTACTGCTCGATAGGTTTCTTGCCTGTATGAAACCTGCCTCAATAACTGAACGCCGGCTTCGTGCCGGCGTTTTTTTTATGCCTTATCCTGGCGCGCAGGGAGGAGCGCCATCCCCTGCCGAGGTCATGCAGACCATGCGGCTGCGCTGCGAATCTGCGTCCGTGACGGCTGACACACTCTCTTCCGGCTGATGGCTCTCTTTGCATTGCAATCCCGCGCTGCGGGCGTAATTCTCTTTGCAGCTGCAGAAACTTTGAAAAAAGGGGAATACGCGGATGAGCGTGACGGGCAAGACAGCAGTGGTGACAGGCTCCACATCAGGCATCGGGCTTGGCATCGCAACGGAACTGGCACGGCAGGGGGCCAATGTCGTTCTGAACTCCTACACGGACAACGAAGAGGACCACGCACAGGCCCGCGCCCTGGCCGAGGCCCATGGGACAACGGTGCGATATATCGCGGCGGACATGTCGAAGCCCGATCAGTGCCGCGGGCTGATCGAGGCGGCCGGGGTCTGCGACATTCTGGTCAATAATGCCGGCATCCAGCATGTTGCGCCGATCCCCGAGTTTCCGGCGGAAAAATGGGACGCGATCATCGCGATCAACATGTCTTCGGCCTTTCACACCACGGCCGTGGCCCTGCCGATGATGCGGGCCGCAGGGTGGGGGCGGGTGATCAACATCGCCTCGGCCCATGGCTTGCGCGCGAGCCCCTACAAATCCGCCTATGTGACGGCGAAGCACGGGGTGATGGGCCTGACCAAGGTGACGGCGCTGGAAACGGCACAGGAGCCCATCACCTGCAACGCGATCTGCCCGGGCTATGTACTGACCCCGATGGTGGAACAGCAGATCCCCGACACGGCGCGGGAATACGGCATCAGCGAGGAAGAAGCGGTTGAAAAGGTGATCCTGCTAAAGCAGCCCTCGAAGGAATTCGTCACGGTCGAGCAGCTTGCGGGCATGGTGCTGTTTCTGTGCTCTGACGCGGCTGCGCAGGTGACGGGCACCACATTGACCGCAGATGGCGGTTGGACCGCGCAGTGATCAGCTCTCGGATGGCCGGTGGCCATCCGACGCGGGCGAGGGGCCGGCCCCTCGCGCTCCCCGGAGTATTTTCGGAACAATGAAGGGCAAATTATGAGCAGGGTGAAGCGGATCAATCTGGCGCTTCAGGGGGGTGGCGCGCATGGCGCCTTTACCTGGGGCGTGCTGGACCGGCTGCTTGAGGAGGAGCGGGTGGAGGTGGCGGCGATTTCCGGCACCTCGGCGGGCGCGCTGAACGGTGCTGCGTTCAAGGCCGGCTGGATCTCCGGAGGCCGAGCGGGAGCGAAGGCGCAGCTTGACCGGCTATGGGGGCGCATGGGGGCGGTGCAGGACATGCGGATGCCCGGCTGGATGACATCCGGGCTGGCACTGCCAGGCGCGGTGAGCGGCGCGCTCGAGATGTCGCCCGGATACATGCTGGCAGATGCAGCCTCGCGCATGGTCTCTCCCTATGCCTATGGCCCGTTTTATGCCAATCCGCTGCACCCGATCGTGAGCGCTTTTGAATATGACAAGGTCTGCGCGCGGGACGGGCCGATCTTCTTCGTCTGTGCGACCAATGTGCATGACGGCAAGATCCGCGTGTTTTCGGGCGAGGAGATCAGCACCGAAGCGATTCTCGCCTCGGCCTGTCTGCCGACCCTTTTTCAGGCCGTCGAGATCGATGGTGAGCATTACTGGGATGGCGGATATACCGGCAATCCGGCGCTTTTCCCGCTGTTTGACCCGGAACTGCCGGATGATCTGGTGATCGTGAACATCAATCCGCTGGAACGGCGCGATGTGCCGCGCAGCGCACAGGACATTCAGAACCGGATCAACGAGATCAGCTTCAACTCTTCATTGCTGCGGGAATTGCGCGCGATCCGCTTTGCCCAGCGGCTGCTCAACTCGGGCGCGCTTGAAGCGGGAGCGATGAAGCATGTGCTGGTGCACATGATCGCGGATGACGCACTGATGCGTGACCTTTCCGTTGCGACCAAGCTGATACCGACGCCCTATACGCTCGGTCTTCTCAAAGAGGCCGGACGTGCGGCCTGCGCTGCGTTCCTCGACGCGCATCTCGACGATATCGGACGGGAGAGCAGCGTGGATATCGAGGCGATGTTCGGCTGACGGCACCTTGTGGCAGCATACGGCCGCGAAAGAAGGCTTGGCCGCAAGTAAATCCGGATCAACGAAACTATATTTTGACTTTGCTACGACATATGGTAGAGATGCTGGGTAAGTGATCGATCTTTTGTGGATTGCAGCACCGTGCCGGTAAGCCGGTGCGGAAGATAGGATGGGGACGGACGATCGGTTCTTGTCCATCCTGACACGGGGCGGGTGCGCTCGCCCCTGACGACCCTCAGGCCGCAGGCAAAAACCGAGCGGTAATCAATGATCGAGCCTGAGCGGCGAAACTTGTTCGGGGGGCCAATCGCCCCCCGTTTTTCCTTTGGGGTGATACCGGCGAGAGCGAGCGCTCAGCGACTGTCTTCCAGCGCGGTCACGATCGGCAGAAACGCCGCTGCGGTCAGGCTGGCCCCGCCCACGAGCGCACCATCGACGTCCGGAACGGCAAAGATCGCTGCCGCATTGTCGGGCTTGACCGATCCGCCATAGAGCAGGCGAAACGCAGGGCCCTGCTCGGTGCCGAAACGGCGGGTGAGAAGCCTGCGCAGATGGCCATGCACCTCAGCGATCTGATCGGGATCGGCGGTAAGGCCCGTGCCGATGGCCCAGACCGGCTCATAGGCGATCACGGTCGTCTCGGGCGTTGCGGTATCGGGCAGAGATGTCTCCAGCTGCTCGGTGATGATGTCGAGCGCTCTTTGCGCCTCGCGCTCAGCCAGTGTCTCGCCAAGGCAGATCAGCGCGGTCAGCCCCGCAGCATGAGCGGCACGGGCCTTGTCACGCACCGCGTCGCTTGTCTCTCCATAGGCGGCGCGGCGCTCCGAATGGCCAAGGATCACCGCCGTCGCGCCCGCATCTGCCAGCATAGGCGCGCCCAGATCGCCGGTAAAGGCGCCGCTCGGCTCCGCGTGGCAATCCTGCGCACCGATCATCAAATGGCTCTCGGCGAGGAGGGCCGAGGCGCTACTCAGAAGCGTGGCCGGCAGGCACAAGAGCACATCTATCGCCGGAGCCTTGCGGCTGGCGGCGATCTTTTCCAACTCGGCGAGCGACGCCCGGGTGCCGTTCATCTTCCAGTTTCCGGCGGCCAGCTTGCGTTGCATCCTTGTCGTCCTGCCCTTTTGATCTGCACTGACTGCGTGTCTCACGCGAAGCTGCCGTCCCGTCAAGAGGCGGTTGCATCATCCGGATCGTCGGGGCATACCCCATGACCGAATTGAGAGACACACGATGATCCCCGAAGTTGACCTCGAAGCCGTGATGGCGCAAGACCTGTCCGCCTTGGCGCAATTGCGCGCAGGCGCGGAGGAAATCGGCTTTCTCAGGGTGGTCAATACCGAACTCACCGCAGCGGATGTCCGGCGGGTGATCGGTGTCTACCGGGATTTCTTTCATCTGCCTGCATCCGAGAAAGCAGAGGTCGACATGACCCGCACCGGGGCAAACCGGGGCTGGGGCGCGCCGCGCTCCGAACAGGTGGATCCGAAGGCGAACCCCGACTACAAGCAGGTTTTCGATTGTGGGTATGAATTGCCCGAGACAGATCCTCTGCGCCAGTCGGGGCTTGGCGTCTATGCTCCCAATCTCTGGCCGGCGAGGCATCCCGCCTTCAAGACCGAGATCCTGCGCTATTACGCGGGCGCCTCGCGGGTCTCCTTGAAAGTCCTGCGGGGGATCGCGGTGAGCATTGGCAGGGATCAGACCTATTTCGATGACAAGTTCGACCGGCCGATGGCGCTGCTGCGCGGCAACCATTATCCCGCACGCCCCGGCTGGGCCGGGGCACGGGATTTCGGAATAGGGGCGCACACCGATTATGGCTGCCTGACCTTGCTGGCAACCGATGGGAGCCCGGGGCTGGAATTGCGCCGTCGTGACGGGAGGTGGCAGCCGCTCAGTGCGGAACCGGGCTGTTTCATCATCAATTTCGGCGAAATGCTCCAGATGTGGACGGCAGGCAGGGTGGTGGCCACCGAACACCGGGTACGCGGCACGGCGCAGGAACGCATATCCATCCCGATGTTCTTCAACCCGAATCATGACACGAATGTCGCGCCACCCGGTTCGGGTGAGGTAATCCTCGCAGGAGATCATCTGGCCCGTCGCTTCAACGAGACATATGTCCACCTGAAGAAAAAGACGTAACTCTAGATTTTTACGATATCTTCTTCACATATCGGCGAATTTGATGCTCTCGCCACAGCCACAAGCTTCGGTCACGTTCGGGTTGTGAAAGCGAAAGCCCGATTCCAGAAGGCTGACTTCATAGTCGATCTCGGTTCCGAACAGAAACATCTGCGCCATAGGGGCAATCATCACGCGCGCGCCACCCTGCTCGACAACTTCATCATTGGGGTCGATCTCGGATACATAGTCCATGGTGTATTCCATGCCCGCACAGCCCCCTTTCTTCACGCCGATGCGCAGGCCCTTTGATCCGCCCCTTTCCATGAGGCGGGCGATCTGTGCGGCGGCCTTGTCGGTGATGGTCACGGCCTGCTTGCCAGGGATTGCGAACATGCTCTGCTCCTCATGCTTTCCTCATAGCTAAGGCGTCTGATAACCGCTCGCAAGTGCATGACGGCCAAAATGCTCTCGCGCGCGCTTACATGAAACCCAGTTCGAGCCTTGCCTCGTCACTCATCATGTCCATTCCCCAGGGCGGCTCGAATGTCATCTCGACATCCACCTGTTTCACACCCGGGAGCGGCTCGATGGCATCCGCCACCCAACCGGGCATTTCCCCGGCGACAGGGCATCCGGGTGCGGTCAATGTCATGATAACCTTTACGGCATTGTCCGTATCTATATCGATCGTGTAAATCAGGCCGAGATCATAGATATTTACCGGAATCTCCGGATCGAAAACACTTCGGCACGCGCCGACGACGTCCTCGTAGAGCGGGTGGTCCGTGGTCGATGGCACGATGAGCGGCGTTCCTTCGATCGGGTCCTGGTGCTGTGTCATGGGTCAGTCCTGCGCTTCATTTCCAACCAAAGATATAGGATTTATCGAAGCCAGCGTCCAGAGGCCGCACCCAATCCCTGTGGCCAGACCCTAGCCGCGCGGCAAGGCAGCCACACCGGTGCGTGCGATGTCACTCAGGCCCAGAGGCCGCATCAATTCCGCGAAGGCGTCCACCTTCTCCGGTGTGCCGGTGATCTCGAAGACGAAACTGTCCAGCGTGCTGTCCACTACATTGGCGCGAAAAATATCAGCGAGACGAAGCGCTTCCACGCGTTTATCCCCTTCACCAGAAACCTTTAGAAGAGCAAGTTCACGTTCGACGCTGCGCCCCTCCACGGTCAGGTCATGCACTTCATGCACCGGAACGATCCGGCCAAGCTGCGCCTTGATCTGTTCGATCACCTGTGGTGTCCCGGTGGTCACGATGGTGATCCGGCTCATATGTCCGGTATGATCCACCTCCGCTACCGTCAGGCTGTCGATATTGTAGCCACGGCCCGAGAAAAGTCCGATCACCCGTGCCAGCACACCCGGCTCGTTATCCACGATCACCGCCAGAGTGTGCCGTTCGATCACGTCCGAAAACTGCGGACGCAGGTTGTAGGCGCTATGCTTGGTAGAACCTTTCTTTATGTTCAGGGCAGACATTGGATTATCATCCTTTCGCTGGCCACAGGGGCCTTGTCTTCATTTTGCCAAAAATACTCAAGATCCGCCGACTGCAGGCAGCGGCCAAGGCCGCCGCCGATGCCGATCATCCGAAGCAGTCCCCTCACACCAGGACCGAGCCCTTGGCGTCGATCACACCTTGC
>SLDH01000067.1 GCA_007125415.1 Roseovarius sp. | reverse complement strand
GGCCGATCTCCTCGCATTCAACCTCGTGTTGGCCGCGGCCCTGATCAGCCCCGGCCCGGCATTGCTCTTCGCCCTTCGCACCGCGCTCACAGATGGGCAGGCAGCCGGATTTTCCGCTGGTCTTGGGCTGGGGCTGACAGCTGCGCTCTGGACTTTGGCGGCGCTTATGGGTCTGGACAGCCTTTTCCGTATATTCCCCTGGACCTATTCGATTATCAAGCTCGTCGGGGCGGGCTATCTGCTCTGTCTTGCGTGGCGCATGTGGCGAGATGCGGATCAACCCCTGCCGAATGTCGCGCGGCCGCGCGGCCGCGCCTTCATGGACGGAGTGCTCGTAAACCTTGCCAATCCGAAATCGGTTCTATTCGCGGCTGCCGTTCTGGTGGTCGTTTTTCCCAAGGGGCTGAGTATCGCCGAAATCACTTTGATTGTCGCAAATCACATGGTGTTGGAGTGGATTTTCTACGCCCTTTTCACAGGCTTTCTCGGCAGGGCCGGCGCAAGACGGGCCTATCTGAGCGCCAAGCCGATGCTTGATCGATTCGCCGGTGGGCTGATGGGGGTATTGGGCCTGAGACTCGGACTGGACAGATGACATGATGAGCAGCCGGCTTCCACATGAAAAGGGCTTCCATGTCAGCTGGGATCAACTGCACCGCGATGCCCGCGCACTGGCATGGCGCCTGCAGGATGAAGGGCCTGCCCAAGGCTGGCGCGCGGTGATAGCGATCACCCGTGGCGGCATGGTCCCGGCGATGATCGTCGCACGGGAGCTCGACATCCGGGTGGTTGATACGATCAGCGTCAGGAGCTACGACCACCAAATCCGGCGAGAGGCGCAGATCGTCAAGGCCCCCGACATGCAGATGGTCGGCACCGGTCGGGGCGTGCTGATCATCGACGATCTGGTGGATACCGGCAAGACACTCGAAATGGTGCGCGCCAAGATCCCCGAGGCCCATGTCGCCACGGTCTATGCCAAGCCGATGGGCCGCGCACAGGTCAACACCTACATCACCGAAGTGAGCCAGGAGACATGGATCCACTTTCCCTGGGACATGGCCTTGCAGTATGTCGCCCCCTATCGTGGCGCGTGACAGGCGGGCTTTCATTGTTCCATAAACACTCACAGCGAGAAAATTCAGGGGAATTTTCTCGCCTCCCACCCGAAAGGACCGCCTGACGATGCCAGTGACCCGCACCGCCGCCACATTCGCCCCGCCCGTGATGGAGGCGCGGCGCTGGCTCGATGGGGTCGTGTTTGCGCCGGAGCGCCCCCTGATCAATGTCAGTCAGGCCGCTCCCGTGGACCCTCCGCCCGAGCCGTTGCGCCGGATCATCGCCGATACCGCGCTCCACAATCCCGAGGCGCATCTCTACGGCCCGGTGCTGGGCATGCCCGAGTTGCGCGCGGAAGTCGCCGCGCAATGGAGTGTGGCCTATGGCGGGCAGATCGAACCTGCCGAGGTGGCCATCACCTCGGGCTGCAATCAGGCTTTTTGCGCCGCAATCTCCGCCATCGCCGGCGAAGGGGATGCGGTCATCCTGCCAACGCCGTGGTATTTCAACCACAAGATGTGGCTCGACATGGTGGGGATCGAGGCCACCGCGCTGCCTGCGGGCGCAGGGCTGCTGCCCTGCCCCGAGGCTGCTGCCGCATTGATCACATCGCGCACCCGCGCCATCGTGCTGGTGACGCCGAACAACCCCGGCGGTGTGGAATACCCCGCCGAGTTGCTGCGCGCCTTTTTCGAGCTTGCACAGGCCCATGGGCTCGCCCTTGTCGTTGACGAAACCTACCGCGACTTCGACGCGCGCGGCGAGGCGCCCCATGATCTCTTCTCCACCGCCGGGTGGCGCGATACGCTGATCCATCTCTATTCCTTTTCCAAGGCCTACCGGCTCACCGGGCATCGCGTAGGCGCCATGATCACGGGCGCCGGGCGCCTCGCCGAGGTCGAGAAATTTCTCGATACGGTCACCATCTGTCCCAACCAGCTCGGCCAGCATGCGGCACTGTGGGGGATGCGCAACCTCGCGCAATGGCTGGCCGGTGAGCGCGCGGAGATCCTCGACCGGCGCGCCGCCATCGAAGACAACATGCCCGAACTCGCGGCAGAGGGCTGGGAGCTTCTGGGCAACGGGGCCTATTTCGCCTATCTGCGCCACCCTTTCGCGCTGCCCGCGGATGCCTTGGCGCAGAAGCTCGTCACCGAGGCCGGGGTGCTGGTCTTGCCGGGCACCATGTTCCGACCCGAGGATGATCCTGCCGGCGCGCGCGAATTGCGCATCGCTTTCGCCAATGTGGATCGCGCCGTGATCGGCACATTGTTCGACCGTCTGGCCGGCCTCCGCCTGCCTCTTGCCCAGACCAGCGGCAGCGTCTAGACAGGCGCGACCGAGATCGATCTTCAGCCCCCCGGGAGCCCTGCATGTCCGCCAAGAAAGGTATCACGAACACGCTCGTCTGGATCCTCATGGGTCTGCTCATCGTGGGCCTCGGCGGCTTTGGTGTCACCAATCTTGGCGGCAGCATCAACAGCATCGGCAGTGTCGGCGAAACCAAGATCAGCCTGCAGGATTATGCCCGCGACTTGCGCAACGAGATAAACGCCGAAGCCGCCGAACGCCAAAGACCGGTGAGTTTTCAGGCAGCCCGGGAGATGGGTCTCGATCAGCGCGTGCTGGGACAGCTTGTTCAGGCCGCCGCCTTCGAGGAAGAAGCGCGCCTGATGGGTGTCTCCATCGGTGATGAGAACCTGCGCGATCAGATCATGTCCATCTCCGCCTTCCGGGGCGTGGACGGCAGTTTCGATCGTGAGGCTTACCGCTTCACCTTGCAACGCTCGGATCTGACCGAGTCCCAGTTCGAGGAGAGACTGCGTGCCGAAGCCGCGCGCTCGTTGCTGCAAAGCGCCATTCTGGCCGGGGTGACGATGCCCGATTCCTACACGGAACTGCTTGTCCGCCATGTCGGCGAAGAGCGTGTCGTCAGTTTTGCAACGCAGGACCGGTCAGCGCTCAGCATCGGTGTGCCCGTGCCGACCGAACAGGATCTCGTCAATTACCATCAGACCCACCTGCCCGATTTCACCACACCGCGCGTGAAGCGGATCACCTATGCCTGGCTCACCCCCGACATGATCATCGACAGTATCGAAGTGGATGAGGCGAGCCTGCGCGAGGCTTATGAAGACAGTGCCCGGGAGTTGAACCAGCCCGAGCGCCGCCTTGTCGAACGCCTTGTTTTCGGAAGCATGACCGAGGCGGAAACCGCACTGCGCGACGTGCGCGAAGACGGCGGCAGCTTCGAGCAACTGATCGAGGCACGCGGACTCGAAATAGCCGATGCCGATATGGGCGATGTCAGCCGCGAGGATCTCGGCCCGGCCGCAGAGGCGGTCTTTGCCGCCTCCGTGGGCGAGGTGGTGGGTCCGTTGACAACAGCGCTTGGCCCTGCCCTCTTTCGCGTGAATGGCATACTCGACCCGGTGACGGTGAGCCTCGAGGAGATTGAAGATGACCTGCGACGCATGCTCGCCAGCGACCGGGCGCGCCGGGTCATCGACAATCAGGTCGATGGAATGGCAGACCTCTTCGCGGCGGGGGCCACGCTGGAAGATCTTTCCGATGAGAGCGAAATGGTACTCGGCCAGATCGACTGGCATGAGGGGGTCCGTGAAGGGATCGCCGCTTATGACAATTTCCGCGACAGTGCGCGTGATCTGACGGCAGATGATTTCCCCAGGATCGAAGAACTGTCGGGCGGGGGCATTTTCGCAATGCGCCTCGACAGCATCATCGACCCGCAGATCCAGCCCCTCGATGAGGTGCGCGACAGGGTAGAGGCGGGCTGGCGCAGCGGGGCCATCGCCGAAGCGCTGCGCGAACAGCTTGAAAGCGCTTTGCCCGCCCTGCGGGACGGCGCCCCTTTCGAGGAGTTCGGGCTGATCGGCACGACCACGGTGCCGGTCACGCGCAGCGGACATGAGGAAGGCGCACCGCCCGAGTTCATCGAGACGGTCTTTTCGCTCGAGCAAGGAGAGGTGACCATCCTCGAGGGTGACGCGCGCATCTTCGTGCTGCGGCTCGACGCGATCAACCCGCCAGACCCGCAGGATCCCGATATGATCCGGCTGAGCCGAGCGCTCAGCCAGGATGCGGCCTCCGGCCTGGCGCAGGATCTCTTCGCCCTGATCTCGACCGACATCCGGGCGCGTGCCGGGGTAAATCTGGATCAACAGGCACTCAACGCTGTGCATTCGAATTTACAGTAGAAGGATGCGCCGGTGCGACTGACCCCCAGCTATGATGCCTTCTCGCGCGGATTCGAAGCCGGCAGGAATCAGGTGGTCTATGCGCGGCTTGCAGCCGATCTCGACACACCTGTCTCCCTGATGCTCAAGCTTGCCGGCACGGCTCAGGATGCGTTCATTCTCGAATCCGTCACCGGCGGCGAGGTGCGGGGCCGCTATTCCATGATCGGCATGAAGCCGGACCTGATCTGGCGCTGTCACGGCACGACCTGCGAGATCAATCGCAAGGCGCGCTACGATTCTGCGGCGTTCAACAGACAGGACAAGGATCCGTTGAGCGCGCTGCGCAAGCTCATTGCCGAATCGCAGATCGACCTGCCCGATGATCTGCCCGCCGCCTCCGCCGGGCTGTTCGGCTATCTGGGCTACGACATGATCCGGCTCGTGGAGCATCTGCCCGACGTGAACCCCGACCCGCTGGGCCTGCCCGATGCGGTGATGCTGCGCCCCTCGGTGGTGGCGGTTCTTGACGGGGTGAAGGGCGATGTGACCGTGGTGGCCCCGGCATGGGTCAATTCGGGGCAGACGGCCAAGGCCGCCTATGCGCAGGCCGCCGAGCGTGTGATGGATGCGGTCCGCGATCTGGAACGCGCCCTGCCCCAGCAGGCCCGCGATCTGGGCGAGGCAGAGCCCGAGGCAGAGCCTGTGTCCAATTTCACCCATGAAGGGTACAAGGCCGCAGTCGAGAGGGCCAAGGAATATATCCGCGCCGGCGACATCTTTCAGGTCGTGCCCAGCCAGCGCTGGACGCAGCCCTTTCCTCATCCGCCCTTCGCGCTTTACCGTTCCTTGCGGCGCACCAACCCGTCGCCCTTCATGTTCTATTTCAATTTCGGCGGCTTTCAGGTGATCGGTGCCAGCCCCGAAATCCTCGTGCGCGTGTTCGGCAAGGAGGTCACGATCCGCCCTATCGCCGGCACACGCCCAAGGGGTGCCTCGCCCGAGGAAGACCGCGCTCATGAAGAAAGCCTGCTGGCCGACGCCAAGGAACTGGCCGAGCATCTGATGCTGCTCGATCTGGGGCGCAATGATGTGGGCCGCGTGGCGCGGATCGGCACCGTTCACCCGACCGAGGAATTCATCATCGAGCGCTACAGCCATGTGATGCATATCGTCTCCAACGTGGTCGGCGAACTGGATGAGGAACATGACGCGCTGAGCGCGCTGCTCGCGGGGCTACCCGCCGGGACGGTTTCGGGCGCGCCGAAGGTCCGCGCCATGGAGATCATCGACGAACTCGAGCCCGAAAAGCGCGGCGTCTATGGCGGTGGTGTGGGATATTTCAGCTCAAACGGCGATATGGATGTCTGCATCGCGCTGCGCACGGCGGTCGTCAAGGATGAGACGCTCTATATCCAGGCAGGTGGCGGCGTTGTCTATGACAGCGACCCGGAGGCGGAGTATATGGAAACGGTCCATAAGTCCAACGCCATACGCCGGGCCGCTGCCGATGCCGCACGCTTTTCGGGCAACAGCAACGGCTGAACGGAAACTTGATCGAGGTCAAGGAGGGCGTTGACCGGGCGCGCTAGAGAATATATCATATTCCAAAAAGTGAATGTCTTGAAAAGGAGACAGCATGCCCCCCCTCACCCGCCTCTTCGCCGCCCCGGCCCTTGCTCTCGGTCTTGCGCTTGCAGCCCCGGCGCCTTTGCTGGCCGGCACGTCCGGACCCCTGATTTCAACGGCTGTTGACGGCGAAACCCTCAGCGCGGCCAAGAAAACGAAGGCCGGTCTCTACATTACTGCCGAAGAGACGATCGCCCTGCTCGCAGAGCGCGATGACATCGTCCTCATCGATGTGCGCACACCCGAGGAAACCATGTTCGTGGGCTATGCGACAGCAACCGACATGAACATCCCCTTCCGGCTCATTGATCCCGCGCACAGTTTCAACGCCGACCGGAACGCTTATGACACGATGGCAAACCCGGCCTTCATTGACGATGTGAAGGCTTTGATCGAAGCCAGGAACCCGGCAACGCTGATGGTCATGTGCCGGTCCGGTGCGCGCAGCGCCCGTGCGGTGGATGCGCTGGTCAAGGCCGGCATCGACATTCCCAGCTACTCGGTGATTGACGGGTTTGAGGGGGATAGAGATGAGGAAGGCGCCCGCACGGTCAATGGCTGGCGCAATGCGGGCGGTGACTGGACCTATGCCATCCGCGCGGACCTCATGCCCGCCCGCCAGTAACGCTTGCAGGTCATTGCCCCGTCCGGCATCAGGGGCCATGACCCGGCTGATCCTGTTCAACAAGCCCTATGGCGTCCTCTCGCAATTCACCGACAAGGGCAGTGCCGCTTCCCCGCGCCCGACACTTTCGGCCTATATCGACCAGCCGGGCATCTATCCCGCCGGGCGGCTCGATCGCGACAGTGAAGGGTTGCTGCTGCTGACGGATGACGGCCGCCTGCAGGCTCGCATCGCCGATCCCAGGCACAAGCTGCCGAAGACCTATCTCGTGCAGGTCGAGGGGCTGCCCGATGACGCGGCACTGCGCGCCCTCGGCGCGGGCATCACATTGAAGGACGGCCCGACGCGCCCCGCCGAGGTGCAGCGCATTGACCCGCCTGATCTCTGGCCGCGCGATCCGCCGGTGAGGTTTCGCAAATCGGTGCCGGATTGCTGGCTCAGCCTCACGATTTCAGAGGGGCGCAACCGGCAGGTGCGGCGCATGACCGCGCATGTCGGCCACCCCACCCTTCGGCTTGTCCGCTGGCGCATCGGAGCGTGGGATCTGACGGGCCTCGCGCCGGGGGCCTGGCGCGCCCTCTGACAGAGACGGCATGATCTCACGCAGAAGTTTGCGGTGGATCGCCTCGGCGTAGCTGTCGAATGAATGGATCGTCTCGACAAAGGCCCCTGGCCCCGTAATCACATGATCATTGAAAAAATGGCTCACGGCCATGCTCTCGGGTTCAGGTTCGATCACCAATCCATTGACCGTGATGCCCGCTGCCGCCATTTCGGGGCGCACGAGGGCTGGATGGACACCATTGTTGTTTGCCCCGTCGCCGGAAATATCCAGTGTGAGTGCCGTGCAATGCGTCCGCGTCATCAGCATGTCACGCCCGAAAAGCATGGCGGCGCCGAGCGCCGTGAGCCCGGACCGCAAGGAGCGCTCACGGGTGCGCAATGTGCTGGCGATCCGGTTCAGGGTCGCACGGCTGTCGATCACCGTCCAATCGACCAGAACGTCCTGATTGTGTTGCCCCGTCCACTCGAACACCGCCAGTTCCACCGGATCTGCCCCGGTGCCGATCATCGCGCTGGCCACGTGGCTATCTTCCAGCGCACGGGCGAGCCCTTCACGCTGAAGCCGGAATTCGAAGACATCCACCGAGAGCGACACATCCAGTGCCAGAACCAGCGCCTGCCGGCAGGCCATGGCCATGCCCGGCAACAGGCTCAGCAGACTGGCGAGTGCCCAGATGTTTCGGCGCGGGCGGGGCATCAGGCTGTCACCTGGCGCGTCATCACTCCCCCCGCAGCAGGGCCGAGATCGGGGCCAGCGCAACGCGTTCCGCCCGGTCCTGCAGCCCCCATAGCAACAGCGCGCTCACCGTATCAGGGCGTAGCCGCCCGACCATGACAACACCCGCATCCTCCTGCACAGCCTTGAACGCCGCCTGATCGAGGAACCGGCGGATCACCGTTGCCGTCTGCCCGCTGGCGTCGAAATCGCGGAAGGAGGTGACAGCGGGCACGCCTTCGCGCGCCAGAAGCTGTTGCGCTGTGTTCAGACCCCTCGGGAAAAACACCGCACCATGCCCTGATTCGAGCAGGATCGGCGCGAGTTGCCCGGCGGCCTGCCGGTTTGTCTGCAGCCCGGTATCTGTTCCTTCGATGACAGCCACCACCTCGGGCAGCCGCTCGAATACCACCTGCATGGCCACTTCGGCATCCTGCGGCCCGGCTCCATCAGGCAGGTTGACCATGGCAAGCACCTCGAACCCGGCGGCCCGGTAGGTCGCCATCGCCTCTGTCGCGCCCTCCCAACCGGCATCCACGGCAAAGCTCAGCGGATAGGGGAAGCTCTCCAGCGCCTGAAGCCCCAGGGGGCTGGAGCCATCATCGATGAGGATGATCGACATGAGCGGCTTGCCCTCCGGATTTTCGAACGCCGCGGCGTAGCGCTCAAGCGGCGGAAGCGCCGCCTCGGGCATGGTGTCATGACCTTCCGGGTCAGCCGCCGTTTCCGGTTCGGCCGTATCCCCGACCGATGGCAGCCGATCGGTGGTGATGCCTGTTGCGAGATTGCCGATGGTGCTGTCCGTTGCTTCCTCGGGGCTGGTCTCTTCGACGGGTTCAGGAGCGATTTCGGCCTCGCTCGGGCGTTCCTCTGTGCGGGGCGCGGGTTGGGGATCTGTCGGTGCGGCCTCGGGCTCCGCCGGGGCAATCTCTGCGGGCGCGTCGGCAATGGCGGCAAGATCGGTCTCCGGAAATGCCGCATCCTCGGAGATGTCCGGGAGCGCGGGCTGAGCGGGATCCGTCGAGATCGAAACATCCGCCTCACCCACCGGAGCGGCAGGGGCGATGGCCTGGGGACTGGGCAGAACCGGGCTGTCGGCCTCCACCGAGACGCCGGGAGAGGCCCCGCCGCTTTCGGGAACTGACAGGATGCCTTCAGTCTGACCGGTATCCGGTTGCGCGGCTGATTCCCGCGTCTCCGGTGCGAGGCCCGTCAGATCATCCGGCTCCGGTGCGGCGACCTGTGGGGCAGCAGGAGCAGCAGGCTGCACACTGAGCTCCGGCAGCACCGCCTCTTCATCCTCGCGTGGCCGATTGAATTCCGAGCCCGCAGGCACCTCCAGCGGGGTCGCCTCGGGGGGGGTGGAGCGCGGCCCATCGCTCAGGAGGGACGCGCCCCCGAGCCCCATGGCGGAAACCAGCCCTCCCACGATCGCCCCTGACAGAAATCCGCGTGCCACTGCGCTTGCCCTCTTCTTTTTTGCCTCACATGGAGTTTTGCGCCCCTTGACGCCCCCGCGCAACCCTGAACAAGTATAGCGCGACCGTGCCACGGGCCTCCAGCCCTCAAAACAGGACGGAAGACAGGCAAATGCTCCTTCTCATCGACAATTACGACAGTTTCACCTATAATCTCGTCCATTACGTCGGCGAATTGGGTGCCGATGTAGTCGTGAGGCGCAATGACGCGCTCGACGTGCAGGAGGCCATGGCGATGAACCCCGCGGGCATCCTGCTTTCGCCGGGGCCGGGCACACCCTCGCAATCGGGCATCTGTCTTGCGCTGACCGCTGCTGCCGCCGAAACCTGCACACCGCTCATGGGGGTGTGTCTGGGCCATCAATCCATCGGGCAGGCCTTTGGCGGCGAGGTGGTGCGCCACACCGATATCGTACATGGCAAGATGGGGCTCATCCATCACGACGGGGAAGGCGTCTTTGCAGACCTGCCCAGCCCTTTCGAGGCAACACGCTATCACAGCCTCGTGGTGGCGCGCGACAGCCTTCCCGACTGCCTGAAGATCACCGCACAACTGGAAGACGGAACGATCATGGGTTTGCAACACAAGGAATTACCCATCCATGGCGTGCAGTTCCACCCCGAGAGCATCGCCTCGCAGCATGGCCATGCGCTTTTGAAGAATTTCCTCGATGTCATGGCAGTGCCTGCATGAGCACAGACCTCAAACTCCTTATCGGCCTCGCCGCTGACCGGGCGCTGACCCGCGCCGAGGCCGAGTCCGCCTTTGAGGTGCTCTTCGAAGGCGAGGCGACACCGGCGCAGATGGGCGGGTTTCTGATGGCGCTGCGCACACGCGGCGAAACGGTGGACGAATTCGCCGCCGCCGCCGCCGTGATGCGCGCGAAATGCAACCGCGTCCGCGCGCCGGAGGGGGCGATGGATATCGTGGGCACCGGGGGTGATGGCAAGGGCACACTCAACATCTCCACCGCGACAGCTGTCGTGGTGGCGGGTGCAGGCGTGCCCGTGGCCAAGCATGGCAACCGCAACCTCAGTTCGAAATCCGGTGCGGCAGATGCGCTGGGCCAGATGGGCGTCAATGTGATGATCAGCGCCCCACAGGTCGAAGAGGTGCTGGCAAAGGCGGGTATCTGCTTCATGATGGCCCCCATGCATCACCCGGCCATGGCGCATGTGGGGCCGGTCCGGGCCGAATTGGGCACACGCACGATCTTCAACATTCTTGGTCCGCTGACGAACCCCGCCGGGGTCAAGCGCCAGCTTACCGGGGCCTTCGCGCGCAATCTCATTCGCCCCATGGCCGAAACGCTGGGGCAACTGGGCTCGGAGCGGGCATGGCTCGTCCATGGCGCTGACGGAACCGACGAACTGACCATCACCGGCACAAGCTGGGTGGCCGAGTTGCGGGAGGATGGAAGCGTACATGAGTTTGAGACACATCCCGATGCGTTTGGCCTGCCGCTGCATCCCTTCGAAGACATTCTGGGCGGCAGTGCGGAGCAGAACGGCGCGGCCTTTCGGGCGCTGCTGGACGGCGCGCCGGGGGCTTACCGCGATGCGGTCTTGCTCAACGCCGCAGCCGCCCTCATGGTCGCGGGCAAAGCCGCAACGCCGGAGGAGGGCACGGCCATCGCGCGTGACAGCATCGACAGTGGTGCTGCGAAAGCCAAAATCGAACGTTTGGCAAATCTGACAAAGGAGAGCACATGAGCACCCCAAGCATCCTCGAACAGATCAAAGCCTACAAACTGGAGGAGATCGCTGCTGCCAAGGCGGAGGTTCCGCAGGAACAGATGGAAGCAAGAGCCCAGAGCGCACCGGCTGTCCGCCCCTTTGCAGAGGCGGTGTTGCACGCCATCAAGACCGGCTATGGTCTGATTGCAGAAATCAAGAGGGCGAGCCCCTCAAAGGGGCTGATCCGCGAGGATTTCGACCCGGCGGCGCTGGCCGAAGCCTATGAAACCGGCGGGGCCACCTGTCTTTCGGTGCTGACCGATGGGCCCAGCTTTCAGGGCGCGCCCGAGCACCTCACTGCCGCCCGCGCCGCCTGCAAGCTGCCGGTATTGCGCAAGGATTTCATGTATGACCCCTATCAGGTTGCGCAGGCGCGGGACTGGGGAGCCGATTGCATTCTGATCATCATGGCCAGCGTATCCGACGCGCAGGCCCGCGAACTGGAAGACGCAGCGCAGCATTGGGGCATGGATGCCCTGCTCGAGGTTCACAATGCGGAAGAGCTGGAGCGGGCCGCGCAGCTTTCCTCGATCATGATCGGCATCAACAACCGCGATCTCAGCACGTTCGAAACCACGCTCGAGACAACACGCAATCTCGCAAAACATGTGCCTGCCGATAGGGTGATCGTCTCGGAAAGCGGGTTCAGCACGGCCGAGGATCTGGCAGGCATCGCGATGTATGGCGCGCGCAGCTTCCTCATCGGCGAAACGCTCATGCGCGAGAACGATGTGGCGGCAGCCACGCAACGGCTGTTGGCGCATCGCCCGCCCATGGGCGGAGGCATGTAGGTGGCCGGCTTCACGCATTTTGACGGCAAGGGCGATGCCCATATGGTCGATGTCTCGGAAAAACCGATGACAGCCCGTATCGCCGTGGCCGAAGCCCATGTGAAAATGGCCCGCGAAACCCATGATATGATTGAGAAAGGTCGCGCGAAGAAGGGTGATGTTCTGGCTGTCGCGCGGCTCGCAGGGATCATGGGGGCGAAGGAAACCGCGCGTCTTATCCCGCTCTGTCATCCGCTCCCGGTGACCAAGGTGGCGGTGGAACTCACGCTCGACCCCGATCTGCCCGGCGTGCGGATCGAGGCCACGGTCAAGACAACAGGGCAGACCGGCGTGGAAATGGAGGCGCTGACCGCGGCTTCCACCGCGGCGTTGACGGTCTATGACATGGCCAAGGCCGTGGACCGTGCGATGGAGATTGGCGGCCTGCGTGTGATTCTGAAGGATGGCGGAAAATCAGGACGTTACGAGGCGTCATGATATCAGTTGACGAGGCCCTGACGCAGCTTTTCGCGCTGGTGCATCCGCTCGGGTCGGAAACCGTATCCCTGACCAAAGCAGCGGGCCGCGTTCTGGCACAGGATGCGGTTGCCCGACGCGACCAGCCACCCTTTGCAGGCTCGGCGATGGATGGCTACGCGTTGCAGCGCGCGGATGCGCATGAAGGGGCGGTGCTGACACTCAGGGGCGCGGCAGCGGCAGGCCACCGTTTCAATGGGGCCATCGCGAAGGGCGAGACGGTACGCATCTTTACCGGCGCGCCCGTGCCCGAGGGCGCGGATTTCGTTGTCATTCAAGAGGATGTAGCGCGAGTAGGCGAGAGCATCACGATCATCCGCGATCCGGGCGACAATCCCAATATTCGCCCGCTCGGGTGTGATTTCAGAACCGGAGACAGGCTTTCTGCCCCACGCCTGCTCGGCCCCTCGGATATCGCCCTGCTTGCGGCGATGAACATCGCCGAGGTTTGCGTGCGGCGCAAACCGCGCATCGCGCTGCTGTCCAACGGGGATGAACTGGTCATGCCGGGCGAGAGCCCCGGCCCGGATCAGATCATCGCCTCCAACACCTTCGGCCTCAAGGCCATGCTGGACGCGGCGGGCGCGCAGGCGCGCATCCTGCCCATCGCGCGGGACACACGCGCGTCCCTCAGGGCCGCGTTCGGTCTCGCGCAGGATGCGGATCTTCTGGTGACGATCGGCGGCGCATCTGTGGGCGATCATGATCTGGTGGGGCGCGTGGCCGCCGAGCTTGGGGTGGAACAGGCTTTCTACAAGGTGAAGATGCGCCCGGGCAAACCGCTCATGGCCGGGCGCTGGGGCAATGCCGCGATGGTCGGCCTGCCGGGCAACCCGGTTTCGGCCATGGTCTGTGGCCATGTGTTTCTCAAGCCCATGCTGCGTGTCATGCTGGGGCTGGGGGCGGCCCCCGCGCCGCGGCTTGTCGCGCGCCTCGGGTGTGATCTTGGCTCCGGTGGCCCGCGCGAACATTACCTGCGGGCCACAGTGTCCGAGGAGGTCATCACACCTGCGGAAACCCAGGATAGCGGGCTTCTGAGCGTTCTCGCCGAGGCCAATGCGCTGATGATCCGCCCCGCCGACGATCGGCCACGCCTGTCAGGCGACATGATCGGCTACCTGCCGCTTTGATCAGGCATTGATGCGCGCATTGACACAAAACGTGAACATGTGTAGAACAAACGCCAACGCATGATCGTGGAGGCCGCCGGATGCTCACAAAGAAACAACTCGATTTGCTGGACTTCATTCACAAGCGCGTGCAGCGTGACGGGGTACCACCCAGTTTCGACGAAATGAAGGAAGCGCTTGATCTGCGGTCGAAATCGGGGATTCACCGGCTGATCACGGCGCTCGAGGAACGCGGCTTCATCCGCCGCCTTGCGCATCGTGCCCGCGCGCTTGAAATCGTCAAACTCCCCGAAAGCCTCGGTGGTGAGAGCAGCCATGTCTTCTCCCCGCGTGTCATCGAAGGTGACAAACCCGATCAGGCGCGCCCTGCCTCCTCTCATGCCGTCGTCAGCAGCGCGATCGAACTTCCGATGATGGGCAGGATCGCTGCCGGTGTGCCGATCGAGGCCATTGCCCATGCCAGCCACACTGTCGCCGTGCCGGGGTCCATGCTGAGCGGCCAGGGAGAGCATTACGCGCTGGAGGTAAAGGGCGATTCGATGATCGACGCGGGGATCAACGATGGCGATGTGGTGGTGATCCGCGAAACCTCTCACGCCGATAATGGCGATATCGTCGTGGCGCTTGTCGAGGACCAGGAGGCGACGCTCAAGCGCTTCTATCGGCGCGGCGGTGCCATCGCCCTCGAAGCGGCCAACCCGGCCTATGAAACCCGCGTTCTGCCCGACGACAAGGTGAAGGTTCAGGGGCGCCTGGTCGGCCTCATCCGCACCTACTGAGACCTACTGACCGCGCTGTGCGCCCCTCGAGTTCCGCCTGTGTTCCACAGGCGATGGCCCGTGATGTCGCGCGCGGTGATCTGCCGGGTGCCGTCAGCGAGATGGTAAAGTGCCACCGATCCGGTGCTGCGCAGACGGTCGGGGTACCAGATTGTGCAGGGCAGCGCCCGCGCGGCCTTGGCGGGAGGGTTCGCATTGAGCACCACGATCTGCGATGCGTCACAGTCAAGCAGGTTTTCCGCCGCGCGCTTGCCGCGCAGCGTTACAAGCTCAGGGGCCAGATCGGCCACCTGGACCCACCGCGCCGCTGCCACTTCCTGCAGGGCCTTGTCACCATCGCTTTCAAGCCAGTTGCGCGCGACAAAACCGCCCCCCCTTTCCCGATTGAGCGCGCGGCCATCCGCAGTCATCACGCCGACCAGCCCACCATCCTCGGAAATCAGCACATCCGGCCGTTCTGTCTGCACCCATAGCAGGAGTGCAAGAGCCACCACCGGCACCCCCGCCAAACGCCCCCATCCCTGCCAGAGCATCAGAACCACCCCGCCGAGCGCCATCGGCGGCAGGACGATCCGGTCAGGCGTCACCACCGCGCCCCGCGCGCCCGGAAACCCTGAGACCCAATGGGCAACCCAGAGGATCCAGTCAATGCCCAGCCCCATCACCCAGAGCGGCCATGCCTCCAGCCCGAGCGGCATCACCAAGGCGGCCACAACCGCCGCCGGCATCACCAGCGCCCCCATGAGTGGGACGCTGAGCAAATTCGCCACCAGCCCGTAATGCGCGAACTGATTGAATTGGGCCGCCGCGATTGGGGCCGTCGCCAGCCCTGCCACGAAGGATGTGATCAGAACCGTGGTGAAGATCCGCACGCGCCTCGGCCCGAGCGGCACCTCAGCGTCCCGGATCAAGCCATAGACCGCCACCAGCGCCGTTGTCGCCGCGAAGGACATCTGGAACCCCGGCCCGAGAAGCGCCTCGGGACGCATGACAAGAACAATGATGGCCGCGATGGCCACTGACCGCAGCGAAATGGCGCGCCGGTCGAGCATGACGGCGAAAAGCACCACCGCTGCCATGATGAATGCCCGTTCCGTGGCGACCGCGGCTCCCGACAGCACCAGATAGCCCGCCGCGACCGCCAGCGCGCCGACGGCCGCGATCTTCTTGGCCGGCACGCGCAGCCCCACGGCAGGGATGCTTGCAAGCCCGATCCTGAGTGTGGCGAAGACGAAGCCCGCCAGAAGCCCCATGTGAAGCCCCGATATGGCGAGAAGATGCGCAAGGTTGGTGATCCTGAGAGCCTGCACGGGGCCCTGATCGAGGCCCGAGCGATCGCCTGTCATGATCGCAGCGGCGAAAGCCCCGGTCTGGCCCGGCAGCGCCGCCTGAACCCGGTCGGAAACCTGCATGCGCGCCGCGAATACGGCTTGCGAGCCGTCGGGCGGGGCACGGGTCAGCAGGGGCGTGCGGGTATAGCCCACCGCCCCGATCTTCATGAAGAAGGAATGGCGTTGAAAATCGAACCCGCCGGGCTCCACCGGCCCGCCGGGTGGCGAGAGATGCCCGGTGGTCATCACATGCTGCCCGGGTGCGATGGTCACGAAATCCTGCGGGCCGTGAAGCGAGATGCGCACCCGCCCGGGCGTGCGGGCCGGGCTGATCCGGTCAAGCCGCACCTCGTCAAGCGTCAGCCGCACCGCGTCGGACGATGAGCGATCGATCGCCACGATCCGCCCCTCGATCGGACCGTAATAGCGCCAGGACAGCACCGGTTGCGCCACGCTATGCGCCCGCAGTCCCGCAAGGCAGAAACCAAGTGCTATCAGTGCCAGAGCCCAGGCAAAGGGTGTCAGCCAGAACGGCGCGCGCAAGGCGACAAGCGCGCTCAGCACCCCACCACACCCAACCCAGAGATAGATGTTGCGCGCGGGCTCCATTCCGAGGGTGAAGTAAGACCCGATGCCTAGCGCAAGGCAGACCGGCACCCAGGGAAAAAGATGGCCTCTCTGCGCCAGCCAGGCCGCCGCCAGATGATGCCCTGCACCCATGTCTTGTTTCCTCTCCGGCGGGCCGGTAGACAGAGCCTCAGATTTACCCTCTCCACCGTTACCGAAAGGTTAATCCCGCCGATGTCAGCCCCCATCGTTACGCGCTTTGCACCCTCTCCCACCGGGTTTCTTCACATCGGTGGTGCGCGGACGGCGCTGTTCAACTGGCTCTTCGCGCGGGGGCGTGGCGGGCGCTTTCTGTTGCGTATCGAGGATACGGACCGCGCGCGCTCCACACCCGAGGCGACGCAAGCCATTCTCGACGGCATGGCCTGGCTGGGGCTCGATCCTGACGGCGAGGTGGTCAGCCAACATGCCCGCGCCGCCCACCATGCAGAGGTCGCCCACGCGCTTCTGAGCACCGGCAAGGCCTACAGGTGCTTTGCCACGCAAGAGGAGATCGAAAGCTTCCGCGCGACAGCGCGCGCCGAGGGGCGCTCGACCCTCTTTCGCAGCCCGTGGCGTGATGCGGATCCCGCGACGCATCCGGATGCCCCTTCGGTGATCCGCATAAAGGCACCGCAGGAAGGCAGCACCATCATCCGTGACCGCGTGCAGGGCGATGTGACGATCCGTAACGATCAACTGGATGACATGGTCCTCCTGCGCTCCGATGGCAGCCCCGTCTATATGCTCGCGGTGGTGGTGGATGATCATGACATGGGCGTGACCCACGTGATCCGCGGGGACGACCATCTCAACAATGCCGCCCGGCAGATGATGATCTATGAAGCGATGGGCTGGCCGCTGCCCGTCTATGCGCATATCCCGCTGATCCATGGCCCCGATGGCAAGAAGCTCAGCAAGCGGCACTGGGCGCTCGGGGTGGAGGAATATCGGGCAATGGGTTACCCGGCGGCGGGTCTGCGCAATTATCTCGCCCGGCTCGGCTGGAGCCATGGCGATGACGAGTTTTTCACCGATACCCAGGCGCAGGCCTGGTTCGATCTCGACGGGATTGGAAAATCCCCGGCGCGCTTTGATTTCAAGAAACTCGAGAATCTCTGCGGTCAGCATATCGGCACCTCCGAGGATGCTGCATTGCTGCATGAACTGGAGGAATTCCTCACATTCACCGGGCAGCCCCCCATGGGGGAGACAGAGAAATCCCGGATGCTGTCGGGCATGTACTGCCTCAAAGAACGCGCGAAAACATTCCCGGAACTCTATGATAAAGCATATTTTTTGCGCGCTGAACGGCCGGTTCAACCCGATGAGGCGGCGGCGCGCCAGCTCGACACTGTATCCCGTGGCATACTGAATGAATTGACGCCGCACCTGCAAAATGCTAGGTGGACCCGAGTGGAACTTGAGGTCGCTGCAAACCAGTTTGCCAGCAGCAAGGAGACCAAATTCGGAAAATTGGCCGGGCCGTTGCGCGCCGCATTGGCCGGGCGGAACGTGACACCCAGCGTCTTTGATATGATGCTGGTGCTGGGCCGGGACGAATCCATCGCCCGGATCAGCGATGCTGCGCAACCGAGCGGATAGGCCGGTGCATTCGCGTGGCAGGCCAAACGGAACTGCGTGATGCGCCTGCATCATGATGATGGAGGAGACGACCATGACAGATGCCCAGAAGACCGCAAGGCTGGAGATTGACGGCAAGTCTTACGAGTTACCCGTGCATTCCCCCACCGCCGGCCCCGATGTGATCGATATCCGCAAGCTATATGCCGAGGCCGGCGTCTTCACCTACGATCCCGGCTTCACCTCGACTGCATCCTGCGACAGCACGATCACCTATATCGACGGGGACAAGGGCGAGTTGCTTCACCGGGGCTATCCGATCGATGAGCTTGCGGAGAAGTCCCATTATCTTGAGGTGTGCTATCTTCTGCTTTATGGCGAACTTCCCTCCGCCGCGCAGCTTGAGGATTTCGAGTTTCGCGTGACGAATCACACGATGCTGCATGAGCAGATGCATTTTCTTTTTCGTGGCTATCGGCGGGATGCTCACCCCATGGCGATCATGGTTGGCGTTGTGGGGGCCCTTTCGGCCTTCTATCACGACAGCACCGATATCAGCGATCCGTGGCAGCGCGAAGTGGCCACGATCCGGATGATCGCCAAGATGCCGACGATCGCCGCCATGGCGTTCAAATACGTTCTTGGACAACCGTTTGTCTATCCGCGCAACGATCTTGATTATGCCTCGAATTTCTTGCGCATGTGTTTTGCCGTCCCCTCCGAGGATTACATGGTCAACCCGATCCTGAGCCGCGCGATGGACCGGATTTTCACACTTCATGCTGATCATGAACAGAACGCCTCGACCTCCACGGTCAGACTTGCCTCCTCCTCGGGTGCCAATCCCTTTGCCTGCGTGGCCGCCGGGATTGCCTGCCTGTGGGGTCCGGCGCATGGCGGCGCCAACCAGGCCTGTCTGGAAATGCTGCGCGAGATCGGCACCGTGGAGAAGATCCCCGAATACATCGCCCGCGCCAAAGACAAGGATGATCCGTTTCGCCTGATGGGCTTCGGTCATCGGGTCTACAAGAACTTCGATCCGCGCGCCAAGGTGATGAAGCAAAGCGCCGACGAGGTGCTCGAGCTGCTCGGGGTAGAAGACAACCCGACCCTGCAAGTGGCCAAGGAGCTTGAAAAACAGGCGCTGGACGATCCTTACTTCGCCGACAAGAAGCTCTTTCCGAATGTGGATTTCTATTCCGGGATCATTCTTGAGGCCATGGGTTTTCCAACGTCGATGTTCACCCCGATCTTCGCGGTGAGCCGCACCGTCGGGTGGATCTCTCAATGGAAAGAGATGATCGGCGATCCGCAACTGAAGATCGGACGTCCGCGTCAGCTTTACAAAGGCGAGACGCTGCGCAATTACGTGGATATCGAAAACCGCTGACAGGCGATGAGGCCAAGGGGCCTGGCCCTGCGCCGTGGTGCAGGTGTCACCGCCCTTCGAAACGCGGCTTTCTCTTTTCGGAAAAGGCCACGACCCCTTCCTTGAAATCGCGTGTCAGCCCACATTTCCCCTGCAGCTTCCCTTCGAGATCAAGTTGCTCATCGCGGCTATGGGACCAGGATGTGCGTATTGCCGTCTTGAGGTGGCGATAGGCCTCCGTGGGGCCGGCTGCGAGCTGGGCTGCCCGGGCGCGCCAGAGCGCGTCAAACGCATCATCCGCCGCCCATTCCCAGATCATGCCCCAATCGCTGGCCTGCTCGGCGCTGATCGGCTCGGCAAAAAGCGCCGCCCCCATCGCCTTGGCCGCCCCCATCTGGCGTGGCAGCCAATAGGTGCCCCCCGCATCGGGTATGAGGCCGATGCGCGTGAAGGCTTGCATGAAATAAGCGCTCTGCGTGGCGATCACCACATCAGCTGTCAGTGCGAGGTTCGCCCCGGCCCCCGCCGCCGGGCCGTTGACCGCGCTGATCGTGGGGATAGGGCAATCGGCGATCGCCTTGAGCATCGGCTCGTATTCATCGCGCAGCACTCGTTGCAGATCGAGCGCGGCGACCGTGCCGCTATCGCTCAGATCCTGCCCCGAGCAGAAGGCCTTACCCTCACCGGTGATGACGAGCACCCGGGCCGCCAGGGCCGCCGCCTGCGCGGCATCCGTGATCTCGGCACGCATACGCGTGTTGAGCGCATTCATCTTGTCAGGACGGTTGAGGCGCAAGAGGGCGACGTTGTCAGTCACGTCCAGGGTGATCGTGTCATAGAGCTTCATCGGATGGCCTTCCCTTTATCCCGCAGGCATCAAAGGGGATTTCGCATGGAGTTCAAGCGAAACGGCACGTCAGCCACGCATGATTTCCTCGATCCGGGCTTTCTCATCCGCACTCAGGCCGGACCCGGCCTCATCCTTCGCGCGCGCCCGGCTGCGCACATAGCCAACACCCAACCCACCGGCCAGCAGAAGCATGAGAGGTCCCGCCGCCCAAAGGAAAATATTGGCGCCGTCCGTCGTGGGCCGCAAGAGCACATATTCGCCGTATCGCTCCACGATGAAATCGATCACCTGTTGATCATTGTCGCCTTCCACCAGACGCTCGCGCACCAAAAGCCGCATGTCACGCGCAAGCGGGGCGTTGGAATCGTCGATGCTTTCATTGCGGCAAACCAGACAGCGCAACCCCTTGCTGAGATCGCGGGCGCGTTCCTCCAGCACCGGATCAGCCAATATCTCATCAGGCTCCACCGCCTGCGCGGGCAAGGCAAAGGCGACCCAAAGCGCGAAGACCAAAGCTCTCATTCGGCCGGCACTCCCTTGGGCTCATTCGGCTCCGGTTTCCGCCGGGCGGCTCCGGCCGCGACACGGTAGCGCCTGTCGGTCAGCGACAGCAATCCGCCGAGCGCCATCAGGATACCGCCACCCCAGATCCAGTTTGCGAGGGGTTTGTGATAGGTGCGCACCGCCCAGCCCCCGCCCTCCTGCGGATCACCAAGCGCGACATAGAGATCACGCCAGAATCCGATGTTGAGCGCGGCTTGCGTTGTCGGCATCTGTGCCACCGGATAGAACCGCTTCTCGGGGTAGAGCATGCCGACCTCGCGCCCGTTCTTCGTGGCCTGGATGGTTGCTATGGTCGTCAGGTAATTCGGCCCCTCGGTATCGGTCACGTCCAACAGCGTGTAGGTGTAGCCCGCCAGTTCGTAGCTGTCGCCGATATTGGCCACCCGGATATCCTCGACTTCCCAGGCGACCATTGCCGAAATGCCGGCCATCGTCACTCCGAGCCCCGCATGCGCCACCGCCTTGCCCCAATCCGCGCGCGGCAGCCGGAAAAGGCGGCGAAGCCGTCCTGCACCGCCACCGCTGCGCCCCGTGCGCGACCACAGATCGACGGCTGCCCCCGCCACAAGCCAGGTGGCCAGAAACAGCCCGACGGGTGCCAGTGCGGAACGCCCGGTCTGCATGGCGAAGGCCAGGCAACCAACCGCGACCGCAAGCACAAGCGCCCAGCGGAGCTGATAGATGACCCGCCCGATCTTTGCCCGCTTCCACGCCAGCATCGAACCGATGGGCAGAACAAGGCCGAGCGCCACCATGAAGGGCGTGAAAGCCATGTTGAAGAAAGGCGCCCCGACGGTGAGCGTCCGGTCGAAGGCCATTTCGGCGATCAAGGGCCAGATGGTGCCGAAAAACACCACGAAAGCCGCCACACAGAGCAGCACGTTATTCACCAGCAGCCCGGATTCGCGGCTGACCAGCCCGAAAACTCCCTTGGCCTGCATGACATTCGCGCGCGCCGCGAAAAGCGTGAGCGCCCCCACCATGAAGCCGGCCGTGATCATCAGGAGGAAGACGCCGCGCTCGGGATCGTTGGCGAAAGCATGCACCGAGGTCAGCACGCCCGAACGCGTTATGAAGGCACCGACCATCGAAAAGCCGAATGCGAGGATGGCCAGAAGGATCGTCCAGCTCTTGAGCGCTTCGCGCTTTTCCACAACGATGGCCGAGTGCAGGGCAGCGGCGGCAAGCAACCACGGGATGAAACTCGCGTTCTCGACCGGATCCCAGAACCAGAATCCACCCCAGCCAAGCTCGTAATAGGCCCACCAGCTTCCAAGCCCGATACCGGCTGTCAGGAAGGCCCAGGCAGCAAGGGTATAAGGCCGCACCCAACGCCCCCAGGCTGCATCGACCCGCCCTTCGATCAGCGCCGCAACCGCAAAAGAAAAGGTCATCGAAAGACCGACATATCCGACATAGAGCAAGGGCGGATGAAAGGCGAGGCCCGGGTCCTGCAAGAGCGGATTGAGATCCTGACCGTTGAAGGGCGGCACGGCAAGCCGCAGAAAAGGATTGGACGAAAAGATGATGAAGGCGAAGAAGGCGGCGCCAACCATCGCCTGCACCGCCAGCACCCGCGCCTTCAAGCCCGGCGGCAGCCCCTTGCCGAACCAGGCCGCAAAGGCGCCGAAGAGCGTCACGATGAGCACCCAGAGCAGCATGGAGCCCTCATGATTCCCCCAGACACCGGTGACCTTGTAGAGCATCGGCTTGTCCGTATGGCTGTTGAGCCAAACGAGACGCAGCGAGAAATCAGAGGTGACAAAGGCCCAGGTGAGCGCGGCGAAGGAAAATGCGGTCAGCAGGAACTGCGCCGTGGCCGCAGGCTGAGCCGTGGCCATCCAGCCCTGCCAGCACTTATGCGCACCGACAAGCGGCACGACCGATTGGAAACACGCCACTGCAAAGGCGAGGATCAGGGCGAAATGTCCGAGTTCTGTGATCATGGCACAGACTATAGGAGGTCAGTGAAGGCGCGCCAATGAAAACCGTCTGTGCCAGAGGGTCACAGTGTCGTGGGCTTACCGACTGTTCCGGCGGTCTCTGCGCCAGTCCTGCAAGGCAGGGTTCGGTTCAGACGACACACTGCGCTCGGCGAGGGCCGCATCGGTGCCGGCGCGCGCCGCACCCGGCGAATCGCTGCGCAGGTCGTGCAGGCTGCGCAGCCCTTCGACAACACCCGGTGTCATCGCGACGGTGGCGGCCAGAGAGCGTTGGAATTCCTGCGATTTCAGCTGGTGGCGCGCCCCGAAATAGAAGGAGACAACCGCCCCCAGAAGCCACCAGAGCGGCTCGGGAACCAGCGCAAGCCCCTGCATTCGCTCGGAAAACCAGATCGGATTGACCATTGCCGAGATGAAAAGCCCCAATGTGCCGAAGGCCAGCGCCGGGCG
>SLDH01000358.1 GCA_007125415.1 Roseovarius sp. | reverse complement strand
CATTGCATGTGGCCACGGATTTTATACATGAATTGAGGCGGTTGCAGGGTTATCTTGCAGCAAATGGCGCGCGAGATGAGGCGTATTCAGTGCCCTACACGACGGTTCATGTCGGCAAGCTGTCGGGTGGGGAGGCGCTCAATATCGTGCCGGACCGCGCGAAGATGCTCTTCGAGTACCGGCATCTGGCGGCGGATGCGCCTGAGGCGATCCGGGCCCGGATCGACGCGGCAGCCCGCGCCGCCGGGGGGGGCATCGAGATCGAGGAACTCAATGCCTATCCGGGCCTCGATGTGGCCGAAGATGCCGAGGTGGTGGGCTATTGCAAACGCCTCGCGCAGGCGAAAGCTACCACCAAGGTCTCCTTCGGGACCGAAGCGGGCTATTTCGCCGGGATCGGCGTGCCGACCGTGGTATGCGGCCCTGGCTCCATGGCCGGGCAGGGCCACAAGCCCGACGAATACATCACATGCGATCAGCTCGAGGCCTGTGACATGATGATGGACAGGATACTGGAAGATATCAGGCAATAGGAGAGAAGGATGAAGCCCATACAACCCCACGAGCGCAAGGTCGTGAACATTCGCGACGAAAGCGCCTACACGCCGACGGGAGACGGCGAAGAAGGAACCTCCTATATCCAGCTCAATCCGCATGCGGAGAAATTCGTGGGTTTCTACATCTATCGCATGAGCCCCGGATCCCATTCGATGCCGCATGTCCATCCCGGCGCCGAGGAGTTTCTCGTGATGGAAGGGGAATTGACCGACAATGACGGCACCACCTACCGGACGGGGGATGTCGTCTATCTCGCGGGCGGCACCGAGCATAATTCGGTGTCCGAGAAGGGCTGCATCGTCGCGGTCTACTCGGAAGCGAAAGAACACGCCCCCGAAACTGATGACAGCAAGGAGCAATAGAATGAACGAACGTATAGATCTGGGACACAATGTCGATTGGGACGCCATCGCCGAGGCCGATTCCAGACACAACCTTCACCCTTACGAAAAGATGGCCACCTGGCGGGAAAACAAGCGCTACATGCTCAGCCATGCCGAAGGTGTCTATCTCTACACCGACAAGGGCACCAAGATGATCGACGGGCCCGGCGGCATGTGGTGCACGCAGATCGGTTATGGCGTGCGCGAGATGGCGGATGCCGTCCATGACCAGATGATGCAGCTTACCTACTCATCGCCCTGGATGGCGTCCAATTCGCCATCGGCCCGTCTTGCCGAGAAGGTCGCCCAACTGGCGCCGGAAGGGATGAACACCGTTTTCTTCACCACCTGCGGCTCGACAGCCGTGGATACGGCCTTGCGCAACGTGAGCTTTTACAACAACCGTCTCGGCCGCCCGGAGAAGAAGCTCATTCTGACCCGGCAGAACGCCTATCATGGCTCCACTTATCTTGCGGCCAGCGTCACTGCCAAGGACCGGGCGAACAGCCATTTCGACCATGCCGACCATCTTGTGCACATGTTGCCCGACGTGAACCCCTACAGACGCCCCGAAGGCATGAGCGTCGAGGAATGGTGCGACGCGAAAGTGGCCGATATGGAACAGGCCATTGCCGTGCTCGGAGCCGACAAGATCGGGGCCTTCATCGCAGAGCCGATCCTGAGTTCGGGCGGGGTGATCGTGCCCCCCGAGGGCTATCACAGACGTACGCGCGAGCTGTGCCGCGAGCATGACATTCTCTATATCTCCGACGAGGTTGTCACGGCGTTCGGGCGTCTTGGGCATTGGTTTGCGTCAGAGGATGTGTTCGGGATCGACCCTGACATGATCACCTGCGCAAAGGGCATTACCTCGGGCTATCTGCCCCTGGGCGCCTGCATCATCTCGGACCGGGTGATGGAGCAGCTCAGCGGTGAGGGACAGGACGTCTATTACACCAATGGCTATACCTATACGCAGCACCCCGTAGCCTCGGCCGCCGCGCTGAAGAATATCGAGATTTTCGAGCGCGATGGCATTCTCGAGCATGTTCGGGAAGTGACGCCCCATTTCCAGAAGCGCATGCGCGAACTGGCGGAGTCACCCATCATTGGCGATGCACGCGGCATGGGGCTTCTGGGTTGCCTGGAGGGTCAGAAAGCGGAGGCGGGTCGTGACACCGCCGACAAGGTTCTGGCAAATCTGGGCACGCGGCTTGACGAGGAGTGCGAAAAACGCGGCCTGATCGTGCGACCCTTCGGCAGTATGTGTGTCTTCTCGCCGCCTTTGGTGATCAGCAAGAGTCAGATCGACGACATGTTCGATATCCTCGGCGAGGCGATCAAGGTCGTGGAACCGGAGTTTCTCTGAGGCGCATCAGCCGGGCGGGCTCTCAGCCCGCCCGGTCTGATCGCCCGGTCTGATCCCCCGGTCCGACTGCCCGGCCTTACCCGTCGATCCGGGCCGCCATGATTGCGATGGCCCGCTGATAGACGCTCGCGGCGTTCCATTTCTTGATCACTTCGAAATTCGGCTCCCCCTCCTGATAGCCCACACCCGGCTGCCATCCTTTCTGGCGCAGGAAATTCGCGGTGGAGGCCATCGCATCGGTGAGGTCATAGAGATCCACCCGCCCGTTGCCAGTGGCATCCACACCATATTTCAGCGCGTTGCCCGGCAGAAACTGCGTGTGCCCAAGCTCGCCATGACGGGCCCCTTTCGTGGCGCCCGTGATCGCGCCCATATCCACCAGCTTGAGCGCGCCGATCGCGTGGGGCTTGAAGAAGTCGGACCGGCGGCAATCGAATGACAGGGTGACGATGGCCGAGACGACCGAACTGTCGCCCATGAAGCGGCCAAAGCCTGTCTCCATGCCATGGATTGCGATCAGAACCCCCGCAGGCACGCCGAAACGCTGTTCCAGTGCCGCATAGAAATTGGCGTTCTGCGCCTTTCTTTGTCGTCCCTGTGCGACAATCGTGTTGGCGCCGCGTATCTCCATGAACCGCTCGAGCGAGTAGCGAAAGCTCCTCTGGTTGCGATCAGCGGCGATGGTGCTTGTCGCATATTGCGCCTGCGCCAGCGCATCGAGCCCGCGTTGGCCCACACCGGCGGCACGGGCCTCTTTCGCGAAGGCAGCCTTCCAGGCTTCGAAACCTGCGGAAGTATTGCCGCAAGGCGCAGCGAAGATCGGCGCGGCGCCCAACAACAGAGCGGCCAGTGCCAGTGAAAGCCGATCAAACAAGCGCATCCAAAACTCTCCCAATTCCCCGGGCACGATCTTAGTCGAGCAGAAATTTCGAACAAGTCTTTTGAGAGCCTTCCCGTGTCTTGAGATCCGGCTCATCAACCACTTGTGAGCAGCACTCTTGCGCGAGGCCGCCTTTGGCGCGCCGATCGAACAGGTCGATACGTTTCATCTGTTATCCGGTTGATTGGCTCGAATGGCACGGGCAGCACCCCTCAGAGGCGGGAAGCGAAACACCGGCTCAAGGCGCGGAGTGGATACTCTGCGGATGGTCGTCTGGCGCCATGATTTCCAGAACCTGGGCGATGGCGCGTTCAAGATCACTGGTCGGTGTCGCGGGTTGCTGCGCGGCCTCTTTCCCGAGCCAGCCCATGCGGCCTGATTGGACGAGCCGCAGATGCATCTGGCTGATATCGCGCGTCAGGTGCTTCCAGCCCCAGCGCATGAGCGCCCGGTAAGCCAGCGGGCCGAGGGCGATGTCGGGGCGGTCCTTGTCCGCCGCGGCTGTGGCGCGCGCGGCCGCGCGCCCTTCGGCAAGCGCCTGCATGTCGTGGCGCATGCCCAACCGGCCCGCGCTCGTGTCGAACATATGCACAGGCTTGCCCGTGGCATAGGCCTCGGCCAGCATCGAGATGCTGTCGGCGGTGACGATCAGTTCATCGGCAAGTGCCAGAAACCCCAGATAGGGGTTGTCCGGATCATCGCGCTGCCATTGGTAAAGCTGCATGGGCACTGCCTTTTGCGCAGCAAAGCCCGCAATGGCCGCCTTGGGCGTGCGCGCACTGGAACTGACCAGAAGGCTCGCCCCGCTTGCTTGCGCCAGCGCCACCGCATCGCGCACCAGCCGCGCCGAGGCGTGCTTCCCGAACGCATAGGGTCCACTGGTGCCGCCGATATTGACCGTCACATAGGGGCGCGGCAGGTGCGCAAGGCGCGGCGCCCATGTGGCGGCGGCCTCGGCCAGCCGCGCGGGGCTCACGGGGTGCAGCGGCAAGGCGTTGCGCAGCACGTTGGGCCGGTCGGGCACGCGGTATTGCGGCGTGGTGATCACCATGTCGAAATCCGACGGGTCCGCCCAGAGCCGCCCCAGAAACACAAGCCGCGTGCGCCCCCCCGACTGTTCCCTGATCCAGCGCGCCACCGGTTCGTTGCGCATTCCCATCGACAGGACCAGATCGGGCCAGGGCGGCGCGAGCCTGTCCGAGCCTTCCGCGTCGAGACCGTTCAGCGAGGTGCCGCGAAAGATGTTCGTGCGAAACTCGAATTTGCGGTAGCGCAGCGTCTTGATTTCGTAGGGCCAGCCCAGCGCCGCCTCGAGGCCCTGCGCCAGGGCGCGCAACTGCGTGCGCTCGCCCGCCCGGTAAGCATCAACCACCCAGACGAGCGGGGGGCGGGGAGCAGCCTCAGCCATCGGCACCCGACAGCCGGGTCTCCTTGGGCCAGCGCCGCTTCATGCAGATCCACTGGCCCGGATCCTCTCTGATCCAGGCCTCGAAAAGGTCATTGAGTTGCGCGGTGAGATCCAGCACCTGTGCTTTCCGCGGTGCCGAGCTGTCACGCGGGGCGATCGGCGCCATGAGTTCGATCCGGTAGCGGCAGCCGGGCAGGCGGGTGGTGCGTATCGGCATCAGCTTGTAGCCGCGCAGCGCGAGCAGGGCGGGCATGGTCGTAGTTTCTGTCGGGATGCCGAAAAACGGCACCTTCTCGCCCTGATCGACCCGCGTGTCAAAAGCTGCGCCCACGGTACGTCCGGCCGAAAGCTCGCGCATGAAATCGCGCGCGCCCCCGGCGCTGGGCACCAGTTTTGCGCCAAAGGCCCGGCGCCTGCCGATGAAAAACCGGTCAAGCCAGGGATTGCGCTCGGGGGCGTAGAGCACGGAGGCCGGAAATTCATATTCGCGACACAGAAGTGGGCCAAGCTGCCAGCCACCCACATGGGCCGAAGCAAAGATGATGGGCTCTTTGCGATCGACCGCTGCGCGCGCCTCCGGGTGCAGGTCGAACTCCAGATAGCGCGCACGCTGTTGCCAGAGACGCTCGAGCAGGAAAAGCTCTGCCGCCGCACTGCCCGCCGAGCGAAAGATGCACCGTGCCATCTCTGCGCGCTCCGCGTCGCTGGCCTCGGGCATCACGACCTGAAGGTTGCGCATCACCACGCGGCGCTTGTTGCCAGTGTGATAACCCACAAACCCCACGATCCTTGAGAAGGCGGCCCGGGCCATGGGAAAGGGCATGAGCCTGGCAAACCCCAGCATGGCGTAGAAGAACCCCGCCTCGAAAAGCCAGCCCGGTGTCTGAAGCCAGGGATGCCGGTCCACCAGCTTTTTCGGCAGCAGGTAATACTTTGCCATGATCTACGCACCTGTTACCGGCAGGGGCTGCCCGCGCGGGGGCCGACGCCCCGCGCCTTGACGTTCAATCCGCGCGCTCGGTCTTCTTCGGGTAGGTGCCGAAAACCCAGTCCCACAAGGGGCTGCTGACGCCGTAACGCCCGCTTTCCTCGGCGAAATGGTGGCGCATATGGTAGTGCTTGAGGAATTTCATTGCCGGATGCCGCATCGGAAAGTGATGGGTGGCATAGTGGATATAGTCGTAAATGAGATATCCGATGATGAAGAACCCGGTGAAGGGCTCGGCCCAGGGCGATGGCAGCACGAAATCGAAAAGCAGCCACAGCACGGCCAGAATGGGCAGCGCCCCGGCAGGCGGCATCAACAGGCGCGTCTTGTCTTGCGGCGTGTCATGGTGCACGCCGTGGAAAAGATAGATGAAGCGCTTGCCCGCTTCCGTCCTGGGTTCATAGTGGAAGAGGTAGCGGTGCAGCAGATATTCGGCCAGCGTCCACGTCAGCAACCCCGCAATGCCGATGAGCGCGAGACCCGCGAGGCTGATCTCGTGCAGGGCTATGGCCCGCCAGATCAGCCAGCCCGCAACCGGCCCCCAGACCAGCAGCGGCACGATCGGATGCACATGGCTCAGCTTTTCAAGCAGCGGGTTCTTGAAAAGGCGCACGGATTCGTCCACTCGATAGCTGCCGCTGGGTTTGTTCATGGCCATGACCGCGCTCTCCTGCTCATCTCTTCTTGGACTTAATATAAACACCCGTCTTGGCCATGAGAATAGCCGTCGGCCATATTTTGCTCGTGCAGAGCCACTGGCCGGGGCGTTCCCTGATCCATTCCTCGAAGGTGGCATTGATCTGACGGGTCAGATCGGTCGCCTGGCTGTCATGGTCCTCTGCGGGGTTGCGGGCGTAAAGTGGCGGATGAAAACGCACGAGAAAACGGGTGCGGGGCAGGCGGATCACCTGCACCGGCACCAGCGGCACCCCAAAGCGCAGCGCAAGCCGCGCGGGCAGGATGGTGGTTTCCTTAGGCGCGCCGAAGAAATCGACCTGCTGGCCGCCTTCGATCCGACGATCCGCGATCATGCCGGCGGATTCGCCCTTCTTCAGCGCGTTGATGAAAGGGCGCACGCCCTCGTCGCGTGACACAAGCCGTGTGCCCATGGCGGCCCGGTAGCGGCGCATGAGCGTGTCGAACCACGGATTCGCCAGGGGCGCATACATGCCGACCGAAGGGATCTTCAGCCGCGCCACGGCGGCGGCCATCATCTCCCAATTGCCCATATGCGCCCCCACGAAGACCGCCGGTTGCGAGGGGTCCTCATAGGTGGCGATCGGCTCGAGAATCTCGATGCTCAGATGGTTGCGCTCAGGGTCGGAGATCTGGGCAAGCTTGGGGTATTCGGCCATGGCCGCGCCGCCATTCGCCCAGACATCGCTGGCAATCCGGGCGATCTCAGGAAGAGGCGTGTCGGGCAGGGCAAGAGCCAGATTCGCGCGCACCTTGCGGGTGCGGTCCTTCATGATCCGCCCGAAAAGCCGTCCCGTCCACGCCCCCAAACCGGTGGCCCAGGTCACCGGCAGAAGCCGGAAGACTCCGACGATGGCCCCCACGAAGACCAGATCGATCGCCCAGAATACCCGACTGATCACCCGGCTTTCCGCCGCCTTGTGGCGAAATCGATTTCCCAGAATGAACTTGGCCAAGGCGTCTCGACTTCCCGTGACAGAGCGTGGATATTGGGGATCGGTATTCATGACGACCGGCCCGGATTGCAAGCCTTTTCACATGATCCTGCGGGGTCGTCGCCATGGACTGCCTTGCAGCACGAGTAGCGGCCCCGTCAGGGCAGGGTGTGTGAGGCGGGCCGTGGCTTGCAGAGAGGAAACCCATGCGGGACGAGACATCACAAGCTGAGGGGCTGCGTGTCCTTGAGGTCACAGACCGCGCAGGCACGCGCGACTTTCTGGACCTGCCTGAGCGGATTTACGCCCAT
>SLDH01000390.1 GCA_007125415.1 Roseovarius sp. | reverse complement strand
GCGCCGGTCTGGATCGAGAAGGGTGGTCATGGGCCGATCCATCGCTTGATGGTCGCGCAAGATACAGGTTCGGCCATCAAGGGCCCCCAGCGGGCAGACATCTTCTTCGGCACCGGCGATCAGGCCGGGCGCGCGGCGGGCCGGCTGCGAGATCCCGGTCGTCTGGTTGTGCTTCTGCCGATTCAGCGCGCTTACGCGATGTTGCAGGAGCCTCTTCAATGACGCGTCGGCGCCTGCGCCCCGATGAGGAGGACTTGTGGCGCAAAGTCACCGAAACAACGCAGCGGTTGCGCTCGGAGCGTCAGCGGGCAACGGGGCTCTTGCCTTCACGAAAACCACCCCGCCCGCCTGAACCGGACCAACGCTCCTTGGAGCGATTCGAGCTTGGCGAACGCCGCAAGGACGAGACGATCCGGCACGACCTGATGCCGAGCATACGAGATCATGTGGCCTCTGCCCCGCTCAACATGGACAAGAAAACATTCGGCAAACTACGGCGCGGCAAGGTGATGCCCGAAGGCAAGCTTGATCTGCACGGCATGACGCTCGATCAGGCTCACCCTGCGCTTATCCGTTTCATCTTGAAAGCACAGGCTGATGGCAAGCGTCTGGTTCTCGTCGTCACCGGCAAGGGCAAGCATCGCGATGACGGAGGCCCCATCCCGACAAGGCTGGGCGTGTTGCGGCACAATGTCCCCCAATGGCTGGCGCAGCCCCCGCTTTCACAGGCGGTGCTTCAGATCAGCGAGGCGCATCTGAAACATGGCGGCGGCGGCGCGTATTATGTCTATCTACGCCGTCGCCGGTAGGGATGACCGTGCACGTTTGACACCGATGGTCATCATGAGGCTTGCAAAGGCGAAATAGGCGGCAATGATCACGAATTGCGCTTCAAGCGCCAACCCCATATCAATGCCCAACCCTGTTAAACCGGGGCCGAGCGCGCTGCCGAAAACCATGACAGCCGCTACCATGGCCTTGATGCGGCCCAGATGGGCGCTGCCATAGAACTCCGCCCAGAATGCGTTGGGAACGACACTGTTCGCACCGGTTGTCATGGCCAGAAAAACGAAACCCGCCAGCAGGATCCACGGCCCATCCGAGACCGCGAATAGCAGAAATGCCGCGATCATCGGCAGCAGCATGAACGGAAGCACCCGCGCAGTACCAAGCCGGTCAAGCGCATAGCCCGCGCCGATCATCGACGAAATGACAACGACCGTATAGATCGGAAACATGGCCACCAGCTCCACATGGGAGATATCCTTTATTTCGGCAATATGGACCTGATGAAAGAAGAACGCGGTGTTGAAGGCGGCCGGGCCAAGAACTGTCGGGACCATGAACCAGAACAGGTAATGCCGCAACGCCTCGGAGCGGGTCCATTGCCGCGCATCCATCCCCAGAGACTGGCTGGATTGAGCCCAGCTTTGCGGTGTGCGTTCGTGCCGCAACAACAGCAGCAGAAGCGGTATACCTGCGACCGAGAGAATACCAGCAAGCACCCATAGAATGCGCCAGTCATGGATGACCAGAAGAGACACGAAGATCAGCGGCAGGATGGATTCGCCCAATGCATGGCCCAGCGTCGCGACCGATAATGCGCGCCCCCGGCTGGCCGCGAACCAGCGCGCCATTGCGACCACCGCGAGGTGGCTCATCATCCCCTGCCCGGTGAAGCGCAGGGCGAAAATGACCAGTGGCAAGAGCCACCAGACGGGATTGAGCGCCATGAACATGCACGCCCCCGTCATGAGTATTAGGACCATCGGGGCCAAGACCCGCACGCGGAAATGATCGGTGAGACCCCCGGCCCAGATCATGACAAGCGCCGAGGCGGTGGTCCCTACTGTGTAGATGCCGCCCCATTGGCCATGTGTAAGTCCGAAACCTGTGCGGATCTCGCCGGCAAAGACGGAGATGAAATAGGTTTGGCCAAAACTGCTCAGAAATGTCAGCAAGACCCCTGCTGTAAGCCAAGGTGCATTCTCCCGGAGAAAGCGCAAAGTCCCCATCGTGGCTGTCTCGCCTGAATCGCCGATCTTGGAAAGGGAGTTCAGCCGCGAAATGCCTCCGGCGCGAGCATTTTCGACAAAATGAAGATCAGAGAACGTATCGGCTGAGATCTGCAGACCTTGCGAGTTCTCCGAGATTGTTTTCCACGAAGGCGGCATCGACGGTGATGACATCGCCGCTGCGGTCGGGCGCGGTAAAGCTCAGTTCTTCGAACACCCGCTCCATCACCGTGTAGAGCCGGCGCGCGCCGATATTTTCTACGGAGCGATTGACCTCTGCCGCGATCCGGGCAAGCGCCTCGATACCATCCCGGCTGAACGATACGGTGACATCTTCCGTGCCCATGAGAGCCGTGTATTGCAAGGTAAGCGCGTTATCCGTCTCGGTGAGGATGCGGACGAAATCCTCTTCCGTCAGGGCGCGCAATTCAACCCGGATGGGCAGGCGGCCCTGCAATTCGGGCAGAAGATCAGAAGGCTTCGCGATATGGAAGGCACCCGAGGCAATGAAGAGGATATGATCGGTCTTGACACTTCCATACTTGGTGGAAACGGTTGTCCCTTCGATCAGGGGCAGCAGATCGCGCTGGACGCCTTCGCGGCTCACATCGCCGCCGCGCGCATCCGTACGGGCGCAGACCTTGTCGATTTCATCGAGAAAGACGATGCCGTTCTGCTCGACCGCCTCCAGCGCGGCCTTGTTGACTGTCTCATCATCAAGAAGCTTGTCGGCTTCATCGCTGATCAGTGCGTCATAACTTTCGGCCACCGTCATTTTCTTGCGCACGGTGCGGCTGCCAAAGGCCTTGCCGAAGAGATCTCCAAGGTTCATCATACCCATCTGGCTACCGGGCTGACCGGGGATATCCATCATGCCGCCCATCGGGTTGGAGGTATCGGTAAGCTCAAGATCGATCACGGTGTCGTCGAGCAGCCCGTCCTTCAGCTTCTTGCGGAACATTTCGCGGGTGGCCGTGCGCGCCTCGCTACCAGCGATGGCGTCGATCACACGTTCCTCGGCCTGCTGGTGTGCCTTTGCCTTCACATCCTCGCGCATCCATTCACGGGTGTCGTTGATCGCGCTGTCCACCAGATCGCGGATGATCTGTTCCACATCGCGGCCCACATAGCCGACTTCGGTGAATTTTGTCGCCTCGACCTTGATGAAAGGCGCGCGGGCCAGTTTAGCGAGACGGCGCGAAATCTCGGTCTTGCCGACGCCGGTAGGGCCGATCATCAGGATATTCTTGGGATACACCTCATCACGCAGATCATCAGGCAATTGCTTGCGCCGCCAGCGATTGCGCAGGGCCACGGCGGTGGCGCGCTTGGCTTCCTTCTGGCCGATGATGAAACGGTCAAGCTCGGATACGATTTCGCGGGGGGTGAGATCGGTCATTTGGTCTCCGAATAGGGTGGCAGCCGGTCTTTGCCGGGAAAAGAAGGAAGCAGGCGCATCAGCCCGACACGCAACATGGTCCAGAAAGTGCCGAGATAGGTGATGATCGCCCCCAGCACAAGCATCAGGGTCAGAAGTGGAAGATCGCCTCCGCCTTGCTGGAGAAGGCTGAAGATGATGGCGGCAAGATATCCCAAACCGGCAGTCAGGAAGGACCGGCGATCGATGATCAGCGCGAAGGCAGTGACGAGGCCCAGACCGATGATGGTGAGCGCCGTTCCTGCGTTGCCCTGGACGTTATAGGCGGTCAGCAACACCGTATTGACCAGTGCCGGGGCCGCGAGAAGATGCAGCCAGAAGGCCGATCGCGCCATTCGACCCACGCGATGCGGATCCTGGAAATCGAACCACATCGCCGCACTCAGTGCGAGAAGGCCGAAAATAAGTGTCGCAAGGGCCAGATAACCCCCGATCCTCAGATCGAACAGCGATTGAAAACTGAAATCTGCAGCTGTTTCGAGGCCGATATCAATGGTGATGCCAAGAACGCCGATCAATGCGAAGCAGCCCGCAATGAACATTGAAAACGGCACATGGAATGTCCGGAAATGCAGCAGCATCGCCAGAAGCCCTGTCACACCGAAGACAACGAGAGAAAGACGCACATCGCCCAATCCACCCATGTCGAGAAGGTGCTGCGTAATGCCGGCAATCCCGATTGCATATCCCGTCACCAGAACGATGGACGGCAACACCATCCGGCGCGCCCTGGTGAAATAAAGCCCGGCAATCCAGCAGGACGCGGCCAGAGCCAGGGTAATCGAGAAAACGCCGGAGATGGCCGCAGCAAAAGCTGCCGCGCTGCCGATCATCAGGATCAAGCCCAGCGAGACGAAGACTTCGGCAAAGCCCTTGAAGAGCTCGAAGGGCTCATCCTCGCGCCAGCCACGCGAGAGCCGGTCCGCGCGTTCATCTGCCAATGCCTGCAGGCGTGCCGCCTGCCCTTCATCAATGATCCCTGCTGCCATGGCGGCGCGCAGGTCATCCTCGCTGATCATGACCCTGTGATCTTCTCAACGGTCAGGTTGCCGTTGGTATAGACACAGATGTCGGCGGCTATGGCCATGGCCGCGCGTGCAATCTCTTCGGCCGAACGGTCACTGTCCATCATCCCCCGTGCGGCCGCCAGCGCATAGTTGCCACCCGAGCCGATTGCAGTGACATCATGCTCGGGTTCGAGCACATCGCCCGCGCCGGTGATCACGTAAAGCTCGGACCCGTCCGACACGATCAGCATTGCTTCCAGTTTTTGCAGATATTTGTCCGTGCGCCACTCCTTGGCCAGTTCCACGCTGGCGCGCTGTAACTGGCCCGGAGTGGCTTCGAGCTTTGCCTCGAGCCTTTCCAGCAGGCTGAACGCATCGGCTGTGGAGCCGGCGAAACCGGCAAGCACGTCATAGCCGCCGGGCTTGAGCCGGCGCACCTTGCGCGCGCTGCCTTTGATGACGGTCTGGCCAAGACTGACCTGGCCATCGCCGGCGATCACCACCTCGCCGCCTTTGCGTACGGCGATAATGGTGGTGCCATGCCATCCGGGAAACTGGTCATGCGCCATGATGCATCCTTCCATTATGTGGCTCTATATGGCGGTTGCTCAAAGAGCGCGCAACCCGGATGCAAAACGGCGCCCGAAGGCGCCCATCCTGCCGGGATCATCGGGAGCTTGTGATCCTCAGATCGATTCTTCGATCCAGCTTTGCAATGCCGCCTTGGGGGCTGCGCCTGCGCGATTCGACACGACCTCACCGTTCTTGAAGATGAAAAGCGCGGGAATGCCGCGCACGCCAAGGGCGACTGCCGATTGCGGATTGCTGTCTACATCCACCTTGGCGATCTTGACCTTGCCATCCATTTCGGCCGCCAGTTCTTCGAGCGCCGGGCCGATCTGCTTGCAGGGCCCGCACCATTCGGCCCAGAAATCCACCACCACGGGGACATCGGAATTCTTGACTTCGGCGTCAAAGGTTTCATCGGTTACGGCAACGGTCGACATTCGGGATCTCCTCAAGGATCTGGCTCAGATCGCGAACCTAGGTAGCCGCGCCCGCAAGGTCAAGCCGGATGGGATGCCCGCAAGGCTTCGGTCACAAGATCGTGCGGCAGCACCATGAGTTCCGCTGTCGCTGTCCATAGGAGCGCGGTCTGGACGTCGTGGTCAGGATACAAGGCCTGCAAGGCATGCGCATATGCTCCCATCTGCCGCAAGAGCCCCTCCGGGCAATCCTCCGCCCTGGACGGGATGATGGCATTGGTCTTGAAATCCACCGCAAGAACACGTTTTTCCTCAACGCGGAGCAGATCGATCACACCATGAATGCGCTGGCCTTGCAGCGCGTCAAGATCGACGGATATGGGTACTTCTGCCAGCGAGCCGTCAAACAGATGGCGCAACTTGGGGTCTTGCAGGACATTCGCGGCTTCCGAAAGCAAGCTCTCCACGGTCTTTTCATCTGCGGCATCGGGGCCATTGCCAAGTATTCGTTGCGCAAGATCGGGCCAAGCCTCCTCGGGCTGGTTGCCGAGATGTTCCATCAGGCGGTGAATCTGACGGCCGCGGCGCTTGGCTGCTTCCTCGTCGAGACTGGCCTCGCCGGGCAGCGCCTTTGCGCCGCCAAGCTCGGATGGGCTCAAGGTGAGGGGGTGTTCCGCGATCTGGGGTGCGGGTTCTTGATAGAAGGCGGGCAGATCGGGGGTGCCTGAAGCCTCCCCTTGGCCTTGAGACGGCTCTGTTTCGAGCCAATTTCCGTGAATCAGCTGCAGACCATCTCCCCCGGCAAAGCGTTTGGTCTGCGCGCCGGCGGCGATCATGCCTTCGCGGATCTTGTAGTACCAGGCGCTCTCTTCTTCGGCCAGATCCCCGGCAGAGGCAACGACAAGCCAGGCTTCGGCCCGGGTGATCGCGACATAGAGCAACCTGTCAAGTTCGGCACGCTGCGCCTCCTTAATGGCCTCGGTCGCCGCTTCGATCGGCTTGGTTGCATCATCCTTGGCTGACCGCCAGAGCGGGGTGTTCCCGTTCAGGATGATCTGATCGCGGATGCGTGGCTCACGCTTCGCGGTGTCGGGAAGGATCACGATGGGCGCCTCAAGCCCCTTCGCACCATGCACCGTCATCACGCGGATACGGTTTCCTGCACTGTCCATCCGGCGTTTGATCTCCAGATCGTCGGTGTCGATCCAGATGAGAAACCCTGTCAGGCTGTCCACGGCGCTTTGTTCATAGGCCATCGCCTGTGCCAGAAGCGCGTCGATGCCATCTTCCGCCTCCGGCCCGAGACGTCCCAGAAGGTGGTGCCGCCCACGATGCCGCGTGAGAATGCGCTCGATAAGCTCGAAGGGCCGCAGGAAATCGGCTCGGTTCAAAAGGTCATGCAGGACGGCCAGGGTCTGCGGATAGGTCTCATTCTGGTCACGCAGCGCAGCCCAGAGATAACGGTCTCCGCGCCCGTGTGCGAGACGAAAAAGCGCATCCTCCGTCCAGCCGAACAAGGGCGATCTGAGCGCAATCGCCAAGGAGAGATCATCTTCCGGTGTAGCCAGAAAGGAAAGGAGCGCTACAAGATCACGCACCGCAAGCTCTGCCCCTATCTTGAGCCTGTCTGCCCCTGCGATGGGCAGGTCCAGCGCCTTGCACTCCCGAATGATCTCATGAAAGAGATCCGAGCGGCGTTGCACGAGGATGAGAAAATCTCCCGGCTCGACCGGTCTGAAACGATAGGGTCCGCCCTGCTCGGGTTGGTGGGGCATCGGATGCGCCGTGTCGATCAGATGCTTGATCTCCTGCGCAATCCGCCGCGCAAGAATGACCGAGGGATCGTTTGTGGCCTTCACATCCACAGGGGTGAACCAGTTTGGTTGCTCTTCTTTTTCCGGCTTCGGAACCACCGGCCACAGATCGACCCGGCCGGGCATGTCTGCCTTGAAGGCTTTATGAGACCGTTCAGGCACAAAACCGCTTTTCTCCGCCCTTGAGAACGTATGATCGACCAGACGCAGGATCGCCGGTGACGACCGGAAGGAATAGGCCAGTTCCATTGTGTTGAGCGGCGAATTTCCCGTGTCGAGGC
>SLDH01000357.1 GCA_007125415.1 Roseovarius sp. | reverse complement strand
TCTCGGGCCTCGCGATGGACCTGAACGCGCAATGAGCATGCAATTCGGCACCACCTTTCCCCTGCTGCGCGATGCGGCGGGGGCGGTCTGGCGGGATTTCACCCATCACGCCTTTGTCGAAGGGCTCCGCGATGGCAGCCTGCCGCGCGAGGCGTTCCTCGGGTACCTTGTGCAGGATTACATCTTCCTCATTCACTTCGGGCGTGCCTGGGCGCTGGGGGTAACCAAATCCGAGTCGCCCGAAGAGATGCGCGCCTGCGCCGCCACGGTGGATGCCTTGATCAATCACGAGCTTTCCCTGCATGTGAAGATCTGCGCCGAAGCGGGCTTGTCCGAGGCCGATCTCTTCGCGGCCGAAGAACATCCCGCGAATCTCGCCTATACGCGCTATGTTCTCGATGCCGGGCATTCGGGTGATCTGCTCGATCTTCTGGCCGCATTGATGCCATGCGTGATGGGTTACGGCGAGATCGGCGCGCGGCTTGCCCCCGTCGAGCCACCGCACCCCTATGCCGACTGGATCGGGACCTATGGAGGGGAAGCCTACCAGCAGGTCTGCCGTGAGGCCGGTGCGCTTCTCGATGGGGCCATGACCCGGCGGCTGGGAGAGGATCCGACCGCCACGCCGCGCTGGGAGGCGCTTGTGCATCGCTTCCGGACGGCGACCCGGCTGGAGGTGGGCTTCTGGGACATGGGTCTGGCGGGATGAAGGCTGGCACATGCTGAGGACTGGCGAAATGGCACCGGCGCTGGCCTTCGCAGGCTCTGTCAGCATGCGGGGCCATGGACTTTTTCCGCCGGTCAACATCCATGTGCCCGCCGGGCGCTGGACCTGCCTGCTGGGTGCCTCCGGCGTGGGCAAGACCACGCTCCTGAAGCTGATCGCCGGGCTCGAGGCAACGGCGCGCCATGATGGCACGATCACGGCCTCCGACGCTCTGCCGCTCACCGGCCGGATCGCGCTCATGGCGCAGAGCGACCTGCTGATGCCCTGGCTCAGCGCAATCGACAATGTGCTTCTCGGCGCACGGCTGCGCGGCGAAAAAGCCGACAGGGCGCGCGCGCGCGATGTTCTCGCCCGCGTCGGCCTCTCGGCGCATGAAGACAAGCGCTCCGACACGCTCTCGGGCGGGGAACGTCAGCGGGTCGCACTTGCGCGCACCTTGATGGAAGACCGCGCCGTCGTGCTGCTCGATGAACCCTTCAGCGCGCTCGATGCCCGCACCCGCGCCGAGATGCAGAGCCTGGCCGCCCGCCTTCTTGCCGGGCGGACCGTGCTCATGGTCACCCATGACCCGGGCGAGGCCGTGCGGATGGGCGATCAGGTTCTGTTGCTCACTGCCCAAGGCTGCAGCGCCATTGAGCTCCCCGACAGCCCGCCACCGCGGGCGGTGGATGATGAAGGCGCGTTGAAGGCCCAGGGGGCGCTCCTGTCGCGCCTGATGGCACTGACATGATCCGCGCCTGGCGGCAGGCCGCGCTCTCCACAATGGTGGCCCTGCTGCTCTGGCAGGCACTGGTCACGCTTACGGGTCTGCCACGCTTCATTCTGCCGGGGCCGGGGCTTGTGGCAGAAACTCTTTGGGAGAGTCGCGCCCTCATCGCGGAGAATGCCGTGATCACCATCATCGAGATCCTTGTCGGGCTGGGTCTTGGTGCCCTGCTCGGGGGGATCACCGCGATCGGGCTTGCCGCCTCGCCCTTCGCGCGCAACCTGATCCGTCCCATGATGGTGTTCTCCCAGGCCATCCCGGTCTTTGCGCTCGCCCCGATCCTGACCCTGTGGCTGGGCTACGGCCTTGCTTCCAAGATCGCCATGGCCTTGCTGATCATCTATTTCCCCGTCACCTCGGCCTTCTTCGACGCGCTCATGCGCTGCCCGCGCGGCTGGCTTGACCTGGCGCAGGTGATGGGCGCCTCCCCGCGCCGGATCATGTGGCATATTCGCGTGCCCGCCGCGCTTCCCGGCTTCGCTTCGGGCCTGCGGCTGGCGGCGGTCTACGCTCCTATCGGTGCGATCATCGGCGAATGGGTCGGGGCCTCGAAAGGGCTGGGCTATCTGATGCTTCTGGCCAATGGCCGCGCCAAGACCGATCTGATGTTCGCAGCCCTGATCGTGCTGGCCATCTTCACCCTAATCCTGCACGCAAGCGTGGACCGTGCCTGCCGCAAATGGCTCGACTGATCCTTCATTTGGCCGAAGATACTCACCGGGGATTTTTCGCAAGAAAAATCTGCGTCAAGGCAAAGGTGCAGGAGACTCCCCCTGGGTCAGAAATCCGTCGGCGCGCCGCCTTCCGATTTGCGCCGTGCCACGAAATCGGCGAGTTCCTCGCGGATCGCCTCGTCCATCGGCGGCGCCTCGAAAGTTGCGATGATGTCCTGGAAGACCTGATGGGCGCGTTGCGCCGTCCAGACGGCACCCGCCGCATCCCAGGCCTCGAAATTGCGCCAATCGCTCAGGAAAGGCGCATAGAACGCCGTGGTATAACGGTCCTGCGTGTGCTGGATGCCGAAGAAATGCCCTTGGTCTCCGACCTCGCGTATCGCATCGATGGCGATCTCGTCTGGCCCGGTGGCAGTGATCATCGGGTCCATATAGCGCTGAATATGCTGCAGGATCTCGCAATCCATGACGAATTTCTCGGGGCTGGCAACGAGCCCCCCTTCCAGCCAGCCCGCGGCGTGATAGACCATGTTCGCCCCCGCCTGAACCGCAGACCACAGGCTGTTCGATGTCTCCCACACCGCCTGCCCGTCGGGCACATTGGCCGCACACACGCCCGATGCCCGCATCGGCAGCTTGTAGAACCGCGCGAGTTGACCGGTCATCTGCGTCGCGCGCATGTATTCCGGCGTGCCGAAGGCGGGCGCGCCTGATTTCATGTCCACGTTCGAGGTGAAGGTGCCGATCGCGCAAGGGGCACCCGGCCGCACGATCTGCGCCAGCACCACCGCGATGAGACTTTCCGCAAGGCTTTGCGCCACAGCGCCCGCCATGGTCACAGGTGCCATGGCACCGGCCAGCGTGAAGGGTGTCACCACCAGCCCCTGCCCCTTGCGGGCCAGTCGCATCCAGCCGTCGAGCATCGGGATGTCATGCTTGAGCGGCGAGGTGGAGTTGATATTGGTATACATCTTCGGGCCGGCCGCGAACTCCGCTTCGCTATGCCCTCCCGCGATCCGGACCATCTCCATCACGTCTTCCACCCGCTCCTTGCCGAGGCAATAGGCATGGGCCACCTTGTCGGTCAGTGTGAGCTTGTCATAGAGCACGTCGAGATGGCGGATCCCCGCATGGATGTCCTGCGGCTCCACCGGATAACCGCCCACGAAATGCACGCAGTTGAAATACTGGCTGAGCTTGAGCAGGTTCGCGCACATCTCGCGGGTACCTGTCACCTTCTTGCCGATCTGCATGTCCCAGTAGCTGGGTGGCGAGGACACATTGCCAAAATTCAGATGTTGCCCGCCGATGGTGATGGCATGTGCCGGATTGCGCGGTGTGATCGTCCATTTTTCGGGCGCAAGGGCGATCTTTTCCATGACGTAATCGCGCCCCATGCGCACATTCTCGCCGCTTATGTCACATCCGCCATCGGCGCGGAAAATCTCCAACGCTTCGGCATTGAGGATCTCGATCCCGATCTCCTCGAGAATGCGCATCGCTCCGTCATGGATCGCCAGCACCCCTTCCTCGCCCAGAGGCTCTACGGGGCGATCAATGTTGATGGGCGGGTTCCAGGGCATCTGCTCGATGGTTGCGGTGCCCCTGCGCTCGGCATTGCCTGCCCGGCCACCCCCCCGGCGTCTGCGTTTCGTATCAAGGGCCATGATGCGCTCTCCTTGCTCTCTGATCCCGAGCAGACACCCTCACCAGTCCGAAAGAATGTCACTTCACGACGAAACCTGTCGTTTTCGTAATATGTCCGTTCAGACTCTTCGTATGCGCACCCAGATCAGATAGGTGCCGAGGCTCAGAACGACGATCAAGCCCCCCAGCAACATCCGCACGGTCGGCGTTTCATCGATCAGCAACCAGACCCAGATCGGCGCCAGCACCGTCTCAAGCAGCATGATCAGGCTGACATTGGCCGCATGGGTATAGCGCGATGCCAGCGACAGTGAAAAAAACGAGACCGGCAAGACCACGGTGCCCGTCAGGAAGATCGCCCATATCGTGCCGTCCATCATCTGCACCGGGCCGGTGATGACCATCCCGATCACGCCCGCGATCAGCGCGCCGATGCCGATGGCCAGCAGGATCGGCAAACGCGGCCGTGCGCGGATCACCACGAAATTGAGCGCCAGAACCAGCGCCACGCCCAGCCCGAAAACAGCACCGTAAAGCGCCGTGACATTCAACGCCACCTCGCCCTCTTCCTTGCCCGAGACGGCCACGCCGATCCCCGTGAGCACGGCGATGATGGCAACCCAGGTGGCGACGCGCGTGGGCTCGCCCATGATCAGCCAGGCCAGCAGCGCCGCAAAGACCGGCACGGCAGCCACCCCGAAAAGCACCACTGCCACCGGGGCGATGGCGATGCCGAGGCAAAACAGGATCGAATTTACGATCTGACACACGACAATGGTGACACCCGACCCATCCGCCAGCGCTGCCAGATCACCGCCGCGGTCCCGGCTGGTCAGGGCCCAGATCAGCAGCATCGTGCCGCCCATCAGAAAGCCGCGCCACGCCGACATCTGAAACCCGTCCATCCCCGACAGGCGCATGAGCAGCGCATCCGGGGTCAGCACCAGTGTGCCCAGAAGGGCAAGGCCCAGCCCGAAAAACGGCGCGCGCGTCACGGATCGAGCCATGCGGGGATATGCCCGATATCAGGCAGGATGACATCCGCGTAAGGGGCAAGCTCGTCGGCGCCGGCCATGCCTGTGAGCACCCCGATTGTCTGCATGCCCGCGCGCCGCCCGGCGATCAGGTCATGGGTGCTGTCCCCCACCATCGCCACCCGCGCGGGCGCGAGTGCCAGCTGGCTTGCGAAGGCCAGCAGCGGCTCCGGCGCGGGCTTGGCACCATGGCCGGAATCGAACCCGGCGATGAAGTGAAACTTCTCGACCACGCCAGCCGCCCCCAGATGCGCGCGCGCTCCGTATTCGGTATCATTGGTCATCACCCCGAGGGCAAGGCCGCGCAGGGCCAGCGCGTCGAGAAACTCCGCCAGCGGGACCGTGGCGACAAGCGGGGCATCCGCGGACGTGAGCATCAGGTGATGTTCGATCTCTGCGATGCTGCGTCCGGGCAACACCTCGACCAGACATTCCGCGGCCTCCCTGTTCGTGCCCGCGATGGCGGGGCTGCCGGGCAGGAAGCGCCGGGTCTGCAGATCATACATGATCGCGCGGGCGATCGCCTCGGCCTGCCCGGTATCCCCTTCGGAAAGATCCGTGATCAATCCGAACGCCCACACATTCCATGTCCCGTGAAAGTCGAACAGCGTGCCGTCCTTGTCGAAAAGAAGTCCGTCAAGGTTAACGCCGGGCGGCGGATTGACGCTCATGTCCAATGCACCTCAGCACCGCCCGGCAGGGCCGTGCGGGCTAGATAAGGGGCTTCCATCGGCAAGTCATGCGCGGTGCAAAACGCCGTGATCCATCCATCATCCAACAGGATGAAATCAAGAACAGAGCCGAGAAACTCCGATTTATCAAGGCTTTGCCTGAAATCTGCTTCCGAGGCACCAGTGCTGCCCAGAAACACCGGCAACAGTTCCTCATGGCTGGAAAGCCAGCCGACGGCCCTGAGCGCGATCACCTCTGCCTCGTCTGACGTCATCCTCATCTGTCCTTATTTCCGGAAAGGATTTCTTAACCTCTGACAGGGATAGTGACCTCAACGGGAAGGGCAAGCCAGAAAGGTAAACGCCACATGCCGGGCAGAGTGCTCATCATCGACGACCTTGCCACCAACAGGATCATCCTAAAGGTCAAGCTCGCCGCGGCCTATTACGAGGTGGCACAGGCGGCCTCGGTCGATGAGGTCTGCGACAAGCTCGGAGAGATATGCCCCGATCTCATTCTGCTCGGATATCGCGGAACCGGACATGGCGAAGCCGGAGCCGTCAATAACGCGCGGACCCTCCGCGAAATGCTCGGCAAGCTGCATGGCGTGAAGCGCAAGGGTTTCGATACGCCGGTTGTCGTGCTGCTCGACAGCAACGCAACGCAGGACCGGATCGCGGCATTGAACGCGGGCGCCGCCGAGGTGATGTCACGGCCCCTTGACGAAAAACTGCTGCTGGCCCGCCTGCGCAGCCTGATGCGCCAGCGCCTCGCCAATCTCGATCTGCATCACCACAGCATGACGACGCAGCCGCAGGGTTTTGCCGAGCAACAACACGGCTTCGATCTGCCCGGCAAGATCGGGGTGATCACGCAGGACAAGGTCCAGGCCCGGAAACTGCAATCTCGGCTGGCCGCCCATGCCCGCCATGACTTGCGAATGATGAGCCCCGAGGAGATCATGTGCCCCGGCAGCCGGGCCGCCGCGCAACATGCCCAGGCCGCGGGCCCGCCGGATGTCTTTGTCATGCAACTCGATACGGACCAGGCCGAACACGGGCCCCGGCTTCTCTCGGAATTGCGGGCCGACCCGGACACACGCAATTGTCCGGTGATCGCGCACCTGCCCGATGAGGAACGCGCACTCGCGGCGCAGCTTTACGATCTCGGCGCCGGAGACGTGGTCTTCTCGGATACGGACGCGCACGAGATCGCCTTGCGTCTGGAGCGCCAGTTGAGCGAGAAACGTCTGCTCGACCGTTTGCGGGACCAGCTTCAGGACGGGCTTCAGGCCGCTGTGACCGACCCCCTGACGGGGCTCTACAACCGGCGCTATGCACTCTCATATCTCGACAAGCTCCTGGACCAGCATGCGCGGGCCCCGGATGCCTTTGCGGTGATGGTCGCGGACCTCGATCATTTCAAGCAGGTCAATGACCGTCTCGGACATACGGCAGGCGATGCGGTGCTCAGGCATGTGGCGCAGCTTCTGAAATCCTGCCTGCGCAAGGACGATGTGGTGGCGCGGATCGGGGGAGAGGAGTTTCTGATCATACTGCCCGGCACCTCCCCGGGTGACGCGGGCCGACTTGCCACGGAGCTTTGCAACAGCGTGGGCAGCACACCCACCGCGCTGCCGGGCCATGCCGATCCGGTGCGCGTTACCATCAGTATCGGTTTGGCCCTTGCCACTACGCTCAACGCAACCGGTGCCGACATCATCGACCGAGCGGATCAGGCGCTCTATCGCTCCAAGGCCGAAGGGCGCAACACCGTCCGCCTTGCCACCCAGGACGCGGCCTGATCTAACGGGCTGCTGAAGTAGGGAATCGACTGGATCAATTCAGGAAATCTGTTCTTCCCCCATGGCCGGGCCGATGCGCAAAGGGCCGCGCCCGAGCCTGGGTGGGCGCGTCCCCACGCCGGGGCTGCGGTGCTTTATGGCCGCCAGATACTTCCGAACATTGAGCTTTTTGCAACGTCGCAATGCGCCCTCCCGGGGGGAGGGTCGGGCGCGGCCCGGGCTGGTCGCCCGGACCAGGGTGTGTGGCCGGCGCGGAGAGGAACAAATTCCCGCCCTCTGT
>SLDH01000075.1 GCA_007125415.1 Roseovarius sp. | reverse complement strand
GGTGGTCGCCGCCGCCATCCCGGCCAGCACCGAGCCCAGCCCCGCGGCCGTGCGGGCATTGCGCAGTGCGATCGGGCGGCGCATGAGATGGCCATTGGCGATATGAGCCGCCTCATGCGCGATCACCGATTGCAGCATCGCGGCATTTTCCATCCGCATGATCAGCCCCGAATGGAGAAAGATCGTCGAGCGGTCCACGACGAACGCATTGAGCGCGCGGTCGTCGATCACGAGAATATCCGTGCGCGCGGGGCTGAGGCCGGCGGCCAGCAGGATCGGCTCGGCCAGTTGCTTGAGCGCATGTTCGATATCGGGATCGCGCAGCAGGGTCACGGCGCGCGCCGGATGGGCCAGCGTCAGGGTGACCAGCAGAAGGACGGACAGAAGGCGGATGAGATGCATTGACCTGGCTCGCTCGGGGCGGTGTAACTGCGCCAATTCAGTCTAGGAGTAAAGACATGCGGAACTCAAGGCGCAGCGCGATCGATCCCTTCATTGTGATGGATGTCATGGAGCAGGCCCGCGCCGCCGAGGCTTCGGGGCGACATATCATCCATATGGAGGTGGGCCAGCCCGGCACGGCCGCGCCCGAGGGCGCGCGCGCCGCGCTGGCGCGGCAGATGCGCGATGATCCGATGGGCTACACCGTGGCGCTGGGCCTGCCCGGGTTGCGCGCGCGCATCGCAGAGCTTTATGCGCAATGGTATGGGCTCACGCTCGATCCCGCGCGGGTGATCGTGACAGCCGGCTCGTCGGGCGCGTTCCTGCTGGCCTTCACCGCGCTTTTCGACACCGGCGAACGGGTGGGGATCGGCGCGCCGGGCTATCCCAGCTACCGCCAGATCCTGCGCAGCCAGGGTCTGGTGCCCGTGGATATCGAGACAACGGCGGAAAACCGCTTCCAGCCCTTGCCTGCCGAGCTTGAAGGGCGCGATCTGCAGGGCCTCATGGTCGCCAGCCCCGCGAATCCGACCGGCACGATGCTGGGGCGAGACGATCTGGCGGCGCTGATCAAGGCCACGCAGGCGCAAGGGGCGGCCTTCATCAGCGACGAGATCTATCATGGCATCGAATACGAGCGGAAAGCCGTCAGCGCGCTGGAGATCAGCGACGATGTCTATGTGATCAATTCCTTCTCCAAGTATTTTTCCATGACGGGTTGGCGCGTGGGCTGGATGGTGGTGCCGCCCGCCCATGTGCGCGTCATCGAGCGGCTGATGCAGAACATGTTCATCTGCGCGCCGCATGCCAGTCAGGTCGCGGCGCTGGCGGCGATGGAGTGCGAGGCGGAATTGCAGGCCAATCTCGCCGTCTACCGCCACAACCGCGCGCTGATGCTCGAGGGGCTGCCGAAGGCGGGGTTCGACAGGATCGCCCCGCCGGACGGGGCCTTCTATGTCTATGCGGATGTGTCGGATCTGACCGATGACAGCCTGGCCTTTGCCCGGGAGATCCTCGACGAGGCCGGTGTCGCCGTAACCCCGGGCCTTGATTTCGACCCGGTGCGCGGCGGCAAAACCCTGCGCTTTTCCTATGCGCGGGCAACGGCGGATATCGAGGAGGGCCTGGTGCGGCTGACGCAGTTCATGCAGCAACGCAAGGGTTAGCGGGCGGCGTGATGCAGGTTGACCCGATCAAAGCGCTCCTGCGCGGGATCAAGGCCGCAGGCCGCCGCGCATCGCTGGGCCGCCCCGTCGCACCGGAGGTGCGCCTTTGGGGATCGGCACGCCTTCGGCGTGACGGCCCGGCGATTTGGCGGTCCTACGCGCGCCGGTCAGAGCTCTTGCGTAGGTGGCACCATAAAACGCTGCAGACCAACTGGCGGATCGCCGTGCCGTGGCCCAGCGATGCGCTCCCCCGGGACGCATTCCCCTGATCCCGGGCACGCAAGCGGGCAGCGCGCTCGGTGCGGGCGGCGCCCGTCCAAACCGGGCCGGTCAATCCGACCGCCTGTGAAATAAGATCTCTGCATAATGCACCACTGCGAAAACCTTCCCGCCCGGCGGCAACGCCGGGCAGCGCCTGCCTGCCCCCCGGCAGGCGCTGCCCTCGTTTCTTCGCCCATACCGAGTTATGCAGGGGTCTTGAAATGCAAGTTCCGGTCGCCTGCCCGCGCGCGAGATGATACGATATGCAAAAGCAAGACCGGATACCGGCGGAGAGCAGCATGATCATGAGAGCCCTGGCAATCCTGCTGGCCCTGATGGGGGCGGCTGTCTCGGCGCAGGAATTCAGCGGCCTTGCGCGGCCGGATCCCGAAACATCCGTCCTGCGTGATACGCGCAATGGCGGCCTCGAGATCGTGCTGGGCCTCAGCCAGGGTGTGCCTTTCCGAATCTTCACGCTCGATGAGCCGCGCCGGCTGGTGCTTGACTTTCGGGAAGTTGACTGGCGCGGGATCGAGCCCGCGACCCTCAATCAGAGCAATGCGGTGAAAACGGTGCGCATGGGCCAGTTTCGCCCCGGCTGGTCGCGCATGGTCGTCGAGTTCGAGCCGCCCTTTCTCTTCGGCACCGCCGACATGACCATCGACCGCAGCACGGGGCAGGCGCGCCTCGACGTGGTGCTTACCGAAGGCGACGACGAAAGCTTCGCCGCCGCCGCCGGCGCGCCCGAGGGCGCGCTCTGGAGCGAGGACATCGTGATGCCGCCAAAGCCCGGGGACGCGCGCTTCGTGATCGTGCTCGATCCGGGCCATGGCGGCATCGATCCGGGCGCCGATCAGGGCGGCGTGCTCGAAAAGGAGGTGATGCTGACCTTCGCCCATGAACTCCGGGAGGTGCTGCTGCGCTCGGGAGATGTGGATGTGGTGCTCACGCGCGAGGATGACAGGTTCGTGTCGCTCGATGAGCGGGTTTCCATCGCGCACAAGGTGCGGGGCGATCTCTTCATCAGCCTGCATGCGGATGCCGTGAGTGAGGGCATGGCGCATGGGGCCACGGTCTATACCCTGTCCGACAGCGCATCGGACGCCGCGAGCGCGGCGCTGGCCGAGCGTCATGATCGCGCCGATATTCTCTCGGGCGTGGATCTCAGCAGTCAGGGTGATGTGGTGGCCGGGGTGCTGATGGATCTCGCCCGCCTCGAAACCGCGCCCCGCAGCGAACAACTGGCCGAGGCGCTGCGCCTTGGCATCGAGAAGCATGGGCTGCGGCTCAACCGGCGGCCCCTGCGGGCGGCGAGCTTTTCGGTCCTGCGGTCCCCGAGTGTGCCGTCGGTGCTGCTGGAGGTGGGCTTTCTTTCGTCCGAGACGGACCGCGGGAATCTGGTCGATCCGGCGTGGCGCGCCGAAATGGCCCATGCGGTGCGCGACGCCATCTTCGCCTGGCGGCAGGCCGATGCGGCGCGGTCCGAACTGGTGCGCCAATAGGCCCGGCATCTGCCTCCGGGATATTTCCATGACGTTGCGCGAAAAGGCGCGCGCCGCCGCGTTCCTTTTTGACCTTGTGCCACAGGATGCCTATATGGGGGCGACAGTCACGCGGGGGCGCAGTTGATCCGGGCCATTCTGACATTTCTGGGCACAGTTTTCAGCCTTTTCACGCTGGGGATCATGATGGTCGCGCTGAGCATCGGCGCGATCTTTCATATCTATGGCAAGGACCTGCCCAGCCATGAAAGCCTCGCCAATTACCAGCCCCCCACGATCAGCCGGATCTACTCCGGCGAGGGGCGCATCATCGACGAATTCGCGCAGGAACGCCGCCTCTTCACGCCTGCCGAGGAAATTCCCGATCTGGTCAAGCAGGCCTTCATCTCGGCCGAGGACCGGAATTTCTACGAACATTCCGGCTTTGATGCCCGCAGCATCGCGGCGGCGATCTATGAAGCCATTGAAAGCCGCGGCGAAAACCTGCGCGGTGCCTCCACCATCACCCAGCAGGTGATGAAGAACTTTCTTCTGAGCGGCGACAGGCAGCTTGAGCGCAAGATCAAGGAGATCATCCTCGCCACCCGGATCGAAGGCACGCTCGACAAGGAAGCGATCCTCGAGCTTTACCTCAACGAGATCTTCCTCGGCCAGAACTCTTATGGCGTGGTCGCGGCGGCGCAGACCTATTTCAACAAGACGCTCGAGGAATTGGCCCCCCATGAGGCCGCCTTCATCGCCTCCATGCCCAAGGCCCCAAGCGATTATCACCCGGTACGCCAGCAAAACAGGCTGATGGCGCGGCGCAATTACGTGCTGGGCGCGATGCTGGACGAGGGCTATCTGACCGAGATGGAGTATGCCATCGAGGTGGTTCAGCCGCTGCGCTCGGTGCAGAACGGTGATTTCGAGCCCTTCTCGCGCTCCCTGCCCCCGCGGGACTACTTCACCGATGAAATCCGGCGCCAGTTGACGACGGATTTCGGTGAGGACGAGTTTTTCACCGGCGGCCTTTCCGTGCGCGCCACGATCGACCCGGAAATGCAGGTCGTCGCCGCGGAGGCGCTCCGGCTCGAGCTTGAGCGCTATGACCGGGCGCGGGGCCGCTGGCGCGGCACAGGCAAGACGCTGCCGGAGGACGTGCTCGACAACGAGGCGCAGTGGCGCGAGGCGCTGTCGCGCGTCCGGGTGTCGCGTGATGTGGATCTCAACGGCACGTGGCACCCCGCCGTGGTGCTCGAGATCGGTGAAGAGCAGATGCGCGTGGGCATCGAGGGCGTGGAGGAGACCGAGGCCGAGCCGCATGTGATCCCGCGTGAGGATATCCGCTGGCTTTCCGGTGGCTTCGCGCAGGAGTTCGAGCGCGGCGAGGTGGTGCATGTGCGGCGGATGACCGAGGACGGGAGTGGCGATTTCATCCGCTGGAGCCTTCGGCAGGTGCCCGAGGTTCAGGGCGGGTTCGTGGCCATGGATGTGCATACCGGGCGTGTGCTCGCGATGCAGGGCGGCTTCTCCTACCAGCATTCGGTGTTCAACCGTGCCACGCAGGCGCAGCGCCAGCCGGGCTCGGCCTTCAAGCCCTTCGTCTATGCGGCAGCGCTTGACAGCGGCTATTCTCCCGCCACGATCGTTGTGGATGCGCCGATCGAGATCGACACGCCGCAGGGCCTGTGGCGGCCGCGCAACGCGTCGAACCGCTTCTACGGGCCCACGCCGCTGCGCACCGGCATCGAGATGTCGCGAAACCTCATGACCATTCGCCTCGCCCAGGAGGTGGGGATGGATGTGGTCGCCGATTATGCCGAGCGTTTCGGCGTCTATGAAAATATGGGCCGCTTCCTGGCCAATTCGCTCGGCTCCGAGGAAACCACGCTCTACAAGATGGTGGCGGCTTACGCGATGTTCGCCAATGGTGGCGAGCGGGTGCAGCCGACGCTCGTGGACCGGGTGCAGGACCGCCATGGCAAGACCGTCTATCGCCATGACCAGCGCGACTGCATCGAATGCGACGATCCTGCCATCGCGGCGGACCGCAGCCCGCGGATCGTCTCGAACCGCAGCCGCATCATGGATCCGGTCACCGCCTATCAGTTGACGGCGATGATGGAAGGCGTGGTCGAACGCGGCACCGCAGCGTCACGGGTCAACCTGCCCGTGCCGATCGCCGGCAAGACGGGCACCACCAACGAGGCGCGGGATGCCTGGTTCGTGGGCTACAGCAGCAATATCGTCGCGGGGTGCTATATCGGATTCGATCAGCCCCGCCCCATGGGGCGGGGGTCCTATGGCGGCACGCTTTGCGGCCCGGTCTTCCAGCGCTTCATGAGCGAGGCCGTCAGGAAATACGGCGGCGGGCCCTTCGAGGTGCCGCAGGCCTGTGACTTCATCCGGATTGACCGTTCAACCGGCGCGCGCCTGCCCGATGACGCCAGCGGCAGCCATGTCGTGGCCGAGTGTTTCCGCGAGGGCGAAGAGCCGGTCTTCGGCATCATGTATGATGGCGGGTTCGCCATGGGCAGTGACCTCGATCTCGTCAGCTCCGGCCAGCGCGAGCAGGTGCGTGATGTCACCACCTCATCGGGCGGGACAGCGCAGGTGGGCGAGCGGGCAACCTTCGGCTCCATGAGTTCGGGCGGACTCTACTGAGCCTGTGCAATGGGGCAGGCTTGCCGCGCTGATGGGGCTGCGCTATCACCGCAGATGCAGCAGCCAGGGAAAGCAGAATGCGGGCCGAAATACAGACACTTGTCTCCGAGATCGAAACCTCGCTGGAGCTTTTGCGCCAGCGCATGGACTGGGAGACCGCTCGGCACCGGCTCGAGGAGTTCAACGCCCGCGTGGAAGATCCCGAGCTCTGGAACGACCCGGCGCGCGCGCAAAAGCTGATGCGCGAGCGCCAGGCGCTGGTGGATGCGCTGGAAACCCATGACAGCATCCAGCAGGAACTGAGTGACAATCGCGAACTGATCGAGCTTGGCGAGATGGAAGAGGATACCGCCGTCGTGGAGGAGGCCGAAGCCGCCCTGAGCGCTCTCGCCAAGCGGGCCGCCGCGAAAGAGCTGGAGGCGCTGCTCAATGGCGAAGCGGATGCCAATGACAGCTTTCTGGAGATCAATGCGGGCGCGGGCGGCACCGAAAGCTGCGACTGGGCGGCGATGCTGGCGCGGATGTATGTGCGCTGGGCCGAGCGGCGGGGATATACGGTCGAGTTGCAATCGCAAAGCGACGGGGATGAGGCGGGCATCAAGTCCGCCGCCTACAAGATCAGCGGCCACAATGCCTATGGCTGGCTGAAATCCGAGTCGGGCGTGCACCGGCTCGTGCGGATCAGCCCGTTCGATTCGGCCGCCAAGCGGCACACGTCCTTCTGCTCGGTCTGGGTCTATCCGGTGGTCGATGACAATATCGAGATCGAGGTGAACCCGAACGACATCCGCATAGATACCTATCGCAGTTCCGGTGCGGGTGGCCAGCATGTGAACAAGACCGATTCGGCGGTGCGGATCACCCATCATCCCACCGGAATCGTGGTGACCAGTTCGGAAAAATCCCAGCACCAGAACCGCGACATCGCCATGAAGGCGCTGAAATCTAGGCTCTATCAGCTTGAGCTCGACAAGCGCAATCAGGCCATCAACGAGGCCCATGAAGCCAAGGGGGATGCGGGCTGGGGCAACCAGATCCGCTCTTACGTGCTGCAACCCTATCAGATGGTGAAGGATCTGCGCACCGCGGTCGAGACCTCCGATACCAAGGGCGTGCTCGATGGCGATCTCGATCAGTTCATGGCCGCGACACTGGCGATGGATCTCAGTGGCAAGAGCCGCGCCGAGGCGCAGGGTGTGGAGTGAACGAGGTGCTCTGCGCCCAACGGCCCTCACTTTCCCCCGCGCCGGGCAGGCTGCGGGGTCGGGATTGTGAGTATTTTGGGAACAATGAAAGTCGGATGATGCGCTTTTCAGCGATACCATGAGGGTTGGTCATGGATGATGCGTTGCCTCGCGGGGCCGCCGCGCAGCTTGCCGCGATGAAGGCGGGCACAATGAGTGCCGAGGCGCTGATGCAGGCCACACTCGCACGGGTGGCGGCGGCGAACGGCAAGGTGAACGCGATCGTGTCGCTGCGCGACGAGGCCGATCTGATGGCCGAGGCGCGCGCGGTGGATGCGGGGCCGTGGCGCGGGGCGCTGCACGGGTTGCCCGTGGCGATCAAGGATCTCGCGGATGCGGCGGGCCTGCCCACATCGCAGGGCT
>SLDH01000316.1 GCA_007125415.1 Roseovarius sp. | reverse complement strand
CGGTTATATCCCAGTGTGAGCGCCGCGTTCCCTTCGGGAGCAAGCGTGGTCCCGTGATTCTTGAGCCGCTCCTGAAACAGGGAGCGATAATAGCTGACCGGATCGCGCATATAGCCGACGAAAATCAACGGCTTGCCGGCACAGCGCAGTGTCTCGACGAGATCGGCGCATTCATCAGCGTCGAGATGGGAAATGAGCTCGGCCGACAGGATCGCTCGGCGTTCCGGCTTCAGCGCAGCCAGTGCGGACTTGAACCTTTCTCGCGCTCGACGGCGCCGCAAATTGGGATTGCGCGCAGCATCGGGCGGCATGCGGCGGGCGTGCCGTTCGGGGTGCATGAAGGCGTTGCGAATTGTGAGCGAGGCATTGGCCAAACCGAAAGCTATGAAATCGACCTCGTCCAGTCGGTCGCGATTGGCATGAAGCGTTTCCTGGATCGACGAGGTGCCTGTCTTATGTGTACCGAAATGCACGACGAGCGGTTCAACTCCCCCACCGTCACCGCGACGCCTGCGGTCGGGCGAGACATAAAGCGGTTCTTTTCTCATCGTGCCCGACCTCTTACCTGCAAACCCATATGTCCCAATTGGCCATTTGTAGGTTATCAAACATTAAGATAGTTAAAGTAGTAAATTTAGGACAGCAATACCAGCAGTTCACTTAGAGAACATGAGCCAATAACGCGAGAACACTTGATATTGCGCCATACATGGGCGAGAGCGCCATGATCGAACTGGAGCAAGATACAGCGTTCGTGACCATCTTGAGAAATGGTTCGGTTGATGTGAACAGCTATGGGGCGTTTTTAAGCGTTTTTCCGCCTCGGTTGCGCCACAGGCATTCGGCGAAGACATTGTCATGTCAGGGGTGCTTGCACCCATGCTGATACGGATCTCACGGGTGGCCAGCACCTTGATCAACCCGGTCGAGATGAATTGACGGCCCTCGCCCGTGCTGAAAATCTCGAGCGTGCCGGATTTCGCAAGCGCCTTCTCCACAGCTCCGATGCAAAGTCGGCCTTCAGCGTGACCGACGTCCACCATGCCAGCGACGCGCCGCGCTGCCCTCTGCGGACGAAAGCGATTTCGCGGAATGGGAGCGCGGCTTCATCGCCACGGGACGGGTCGCGATCAGCGCGCCCGAGGGCTTCCTTGACCGCACCATCTCGGAGAACGTTTTTGCCGGCAACACGATGAACCGGCGTCCGTTCCATCAGTAAAGCCCCCTCCTCCCGCCGAGTCCGCATGGCTTCGTGGGGGTCGGCCCGGCGACCAAGATCCCTGCCGGAGCGACGGGCCTCGTCGCACCCAAGCGCGTGATCTCGGGCAAGTTCGAAGAGGCGAAGCTCGACGGCGTCCTCGTCGTCTGCCCCGAGCTTAGGACGCTGTTCGTCGCCGACATGATCTTCCCCAGGGGTTCGCGTTGTCAAACTGCACGCTGCGCAATGATCGCGTCCAGCCATCCGCCGGCCATATCGGGAACAGATGCCAGGAGTTTTTCGGTGTAAGGCTCATGCGGGGGTGCGAAGAATGATGCGGTATCATCCTGCTCGACGATCCTGCCATTCTGCATGACGACGACACGATCAGCGATGACCCTGACAACTTCGATATCATGAGTGATGAAAAGATAGGACACTCCCAGACGATCCTGAAGGTCAAGCAGCATGCGTAGCACTTCGGCTTGCACAACCTTGTCGAGTGAAGAGGTGATCTCGTCACAGATGATCAGTTCGGGATTGGCCGCCAGTGCACGTGCGATGGCGACCCGTTGCTTTTGTCCGCCAGAAAGCTGCCCGGGATACCGGTCGGCGAACGCCTCACTCAATTCGACCATCTTGAGCAATTCGGTGACACGTGCTTCGCGGGCCTTGCCGCGCAGGCCGTGATACAGCTTGAGCGGCCTGCCGATGATCTTGCGGATCGTCGTGCGGGGGTTCAGAGCCGTATCGGCAGATTGATAGATGATCTGAATGCGCCTGAGAGTCTCAAGCGGTCGTCGCTGCACCTTTGTAGCCAAGGGTTTTCCATCCCAGAGAATCTGCCCCTCCGACGGCTCCATGAGCCCCGTGATGACCCGCCCCAAGGTGGATTTTCCGGAACCGGATTCGCCGACGAGCGCGACTGTCGCGCCCTTTTCGACCTGGAGATTTACATCCGTCAATGCCGCGAAATCACCGTAGCGGGCGGAGACCGACTCGATCGAGAGAAGGGCTCCGCCGCCTTGTCCATGTTGGTCGGATTTGTCGAGGGTCATGTCATGCAAGGCCCAGAGGCTCTGGGTATAGGGATGGCGCGGATCATTCAGGATCCGGTCGAGCGCCCCTTCCTCGATGATTTCGCCAAAGCGCAGGACCGCCACCCGGTGGGCGATCTGCGCCACCACCGCCAGATCGTGGGTGATGTAGATCGCAGCCACGCCGAAATCCTCGATCACCTTTCGGATCGCAATCAGCACTTCCACCTGCGTCGTGACATCGAGCGCCGTCGTCGGCTCGTCAAAGACAATCAGTGAAGGGTTGCAGATCAGCGCCATCGCCACCATGGCGCGCTGTAGCTGGCCGCCCGAAACCTGATGCGGATAGCGCTCGCCGAATGTATTCGGCTCTGGCAGCTGGAGTGCCACAAACAGATCAACCGCGCGTTTTTGTGCCTCCTCCCGGCGCATGCCCCCGCGCTTGACCGCAACCGTCGTGATCTGCTCCATGAGGCGATGAGCGGGATTGAACGCCGCCTGGGCACTTTGCGCGACATAGGCCACCCTTGTGCCGCGCATCGGGCGTCGGTCGGCCTCGGGAATCGACAGAAGATCAGTGCCATCGATCCGAACCGATCCGGCGGTCGCGCGCGCACCCGAGCGCAGATATCCCAGTGCCGCCAGACCGATCGTGGATTTGCCGGCGCCCGATTCCCCGACCAGCCCAAGCACCTCGCCCGGGCGCAGCGACAGGCTGACGCCCTTGACGATGGGTGCCCAGGTTTCGTTCAGTTTCCCGTCGATCCACAGATCCCTGATTTCGATCACGGGGGCTGCAGCCTCAGGATTTGCGGTGTCGTGCATCTGTCAGTTCTCGTCTGTCAGGCCACTGGCAGTGTTGAGCAGCCAGTCGACGATGAAATTCACCGAAATGGTGAGCAGGGCGATTGCAGCCGCCGGTATGAGAGGGGTGATGTCGCCCATGTTGATCAGCGCAGCATTCTCGCGCACCATCGATCCCCATTCGGCTGCCGGGGGTTGAATGCCAACGCCAAGGAAGGACAGCGCGGCAATCGACAGAAAGATGAAGCAGAACCGCATCCCGAGTTCCGACAGGATGAGGGGGAGGATATTCGGGAAAATCTCGTTCACCGAGATCCAGACAAGCCCCTCGCCACGGACCCTCGCAGCCTCGACGAAATCGAGGCTCCCCACATTGAGCGCTGCCGCGCGCGAGATACGAAAGAAGCGTGTCGAGGTGAGCAGGGCGATGATCATGATCAGGTTGGGGATGGAGGAGCCGAAAATCGACAACACCATGAGGATGAAGATCAGGTCGGGCACCGACATGATCGCATCGACAAAGCGGGAAATGACCTGGTCCACGATTCCTCCGACCAGGGCACTGAAAACACCGGTCATGCAACCGATGGTGCAGGAGATGAGGGTTGTGATCAAAGCGATGGAAATCGAATTTCGCGCGCCATAAATCAGGCGCGACAGGAAATCCCTGCCCAGCCGGTCAGTGCCGAGCAGATGATCCGAACTCCAGCCGTCAAAGGGTATGCGCGAGACCGTCTCGGCCTCCCCATAGGGGGCAAGCCAGGGCGCGAAAATGGCAACGAAGGCATAGAGGCCGACAATAACCATGCCGAACTTGGCCGTGCGCGGGGCAGTGCGGAGCAGGTTCACGATGTGCCGGAAACGGCCAATCCTCGGGGGGGGAAGATCAATGCTTTTTTCCATGCGGTCCCTCAGCGCGGATGCAGCAGACGCGGATTGCTGACGATCGAAATGACATCGGCGATCAGATTGAACCCGATATAGGCGGTGGCGAAGATCAATGCGCAGGCCTGGATCACCGGCACATCGCGATTGCGCACCGCGTCGATCATTGATTGACCGACGCCGGGATAGACAAACACCACCTCGATCACGACAACACCGGCGATCAGGTAGGCCAGGTTCAGCGCGACGACGCTCGCGATCGGGCCGATGGCGTTGGGCAGGGCGTGATACATGATCACGCGATCTTCTGACTCACCCTTCAAGCGCGCCATTTCGACATAGGCGCTCGACATGACGGACAAGATGGCGGCGCGCGTGTTGCGCACCATATGTGCCAGGATGACCATCAAGAGCGTCAGGACCGGCAGTATCATCCGGTAAAGCTGTTCCCCGAAGCTCATGCCATCGCGAATACCTGCCATGGACGGCAGGAGTTGGAGTTGCACGGCGAGAATCATCATCAGGACATAGGCGATGAAGAATTCCGGAAACGAGATCGCCGCCAGAGACGAGGTGGAGATCAGCCTGTCGATGGGCCGCCCGCGATACCGCGCGCAGATGATCCCCAATGTCACTGCAAGCGGCACCGCGATCACGGCCGTGATCGAAGCCAGCAATACCGTATTCACGAGGCGCGGCCCGATTATGTCGATGACGGGCCGCCCGGAGAAAGACAGGCCGAATTCACCTCTCACCGCAGAGCCCAGCCATTGCAGATATCGCCAGAACCAGGGTTGATCGAGCCCCAGCCTTTCTTCGAATGCGGCCACGGCTTCGGGTGTCGCGTTCTGCCCAAGGATGGCAGCCGCGTAACTGCCGGGCAAAAGGCTGACCGTAGAGAAGATCACCAGAGACACGATCAGTATACTGACAAGGCCCAGCCCGATGCGCCCCAATATCATGCTGAACAAAGGATTGGGCTTTCCGGTCATTCGCGATGTCTCCGTGGGCGTGGTTCCGGCCGTGTGTCTGTCGCTCGTGCAAACCCTGTTTTCCAGGCGCAAGAGAAGGGCCGGGAGAAGATGCACTTTCTGCAAGCCATGCAGTTCTGAACCCTGCGTTCGATCAATGGCTCGAAACGGTCGCTTCCGACCGATGCCTGACAAAAGCGGGCTTCCGGTATCGACGGCTCAATGCCGCGGTTCTGTCCTGCGCGACAAACATGCCTGTCTCATGAGGGTCGTGCTGCATATCACCAGCCGCTCCAGATGCTGTGGATGCAGGTGTGGGGGGCGGCTGACCACCGCCCGCCCGTCAGCACCTGTCAGGCTTTGGCCCATGCCCTTTCGCAAATTCGCATATTGTTGAGCGGCAGGGTTCCCCCGACCTCACCGAACTCGAAGCGGCTGGAATGTGCATTGAGCCAACTCACGAAGCCGGCGGTGATCACGTTGCCGTCTTCATAGATAATTTCCTGCATTTCGCCGTAATAGGCCGCGCGCTTGTCTTCATCGGTTTCAGACCGGGCAAGCGCATGCAATTCGTCGAAACGCTCGTTGAACCATCCGGCATTCCATGGCGCATCCGAGGTGTAGATCGTCGAGAAGAGCCAGTCCATGGTCGGCCGTCCGAACCAGTCAACCGCGACAAAGGGTTTCTTGAGCCAGACATTCTCCCAATACCCGTCAGCGGCCTCACGCACGATGTTGATGTTGATGCCTGCCGGCGCGGCGTGGCTCTGGTAGAGCACGGCTGCTTCGATGGCACCTGCGAAGGCATTGTCCGCAACCGAAAGATCAACACTCACGCTGTCAAGACCGGCCTTTGCCAGATGCTCCTTGGCCTTTTCTATGTCATAGGTCCGCTGCGGGAACTCGCGGTAGAACGGCATGATAGGTGCAACCGGAACGTCATTGCCGATGCTGCCTTCGCCCATGAACACCTTTTCGATGATGTCTTCACGGTCGAGCGCGTATTTCAGTGCGAGGCGCACATCCGGATTATCGAAGGGCGCGACCCGCGTATCCATGTCGAAAGTGGCATGTCTGAGGCTGCGCACGCGCTGTATCTCGAAATCCGGACTGTTCTCGATGAGCCGCAGGTTGCGTACGTCGATATCCTGGATGAAATCCACCTCGCCCGTCAGCAGCGCGTTCAGGCGTGCTGTCATCTCGGGAAGTGACAGGAACTCAATCTCATCGAGATAGGGCATGTTGTTCTTGTGATAATTCGGGTTGCGTCTGAGGCGGGTGGCGATGCCGGGCTCGAAACTCTCGAGCGTGAAAGCGCCTGTCCCCTTGCCGGATTCTATGTCGATACCGCCGCCTTCCAGCGCCGGGAAGATCGCCAGTTGCCATGTTGATACAAGATAGGGGAAATCCGCATTTCCGTCGGAGAGCGTGAAGATGATGACATCATCGCCCTCGGTTTCCACTGTCTCGATCTGCTGCACGATCGCGCGTGCCCCCGAAGACGAGTCAGGCTTCATGTGATGCAAAAAGGATTGCCTGACATCTTCGGAATCGAGGCTTTTTCCATGATGGAATGTGACGCCCGGGCGCAATTTGAAGCGAAACACCTTTGCTGCGTCCGACGCTTCCCAGCTTTCGGCAAGATCCCCGATGATCGAGCCATCGGGCAGGATTTCGACGAGATTGTTGTATACGGCACCGCCGAATGACGCGCCGGTAAAGCTTGTCGTCCAGGTTCCGGGATCAAGAGAATCGTTCTGCGACGCGTTTTGCACACCAAGCTTCATGAATCCGCCCTGCCGCGGCTCACTTTGCTGGGCGAACGCATAGGATGACGTGCCGCCCATGGAGCCGGCGGCAAGTAGTGCCGAGCTTCTGATCATGAACTCGCGTCGTGAAATACCGCCACTGCGCAGCTTGCTTATCAGCATATCCATCTTGGCTTGCATGTATCAACCTCCCCTTCTTTTTCATGATCGGATCATCCTGCCGGGTGCTCCGCGATCGGTCACGACTATTCGCTCAAAGAGACGATCTGACAATTGATTCGTTTGCACAAAAATAAAAACTTGTTAGACAACCCGGCCTGCGCCGGCCGCTTCAATGCAAATCCTGCAGGAAGGGCGATGAAATCATCATTGGGGATGCTCACGGGTTTCATGGAGGCTTTATCACCGCCATTTCAGAAAAATACGTAATTTTATCAGTCTGTTTCTGGTTCCCCCCGATCAGGGCGAGGCGTGCGACAGCGGAGACAGTCCTTTCCGAAGATTACCGCCTTCAGGATGTGAATCAGGAATTCTTCCGGGGTAAATGCGTGAATGCCTTTTGGATACCGCGTCGCGCGGAACTCGTGCTGGCCGAAGTGAACCGCGTGAAGCTCGGCCCGGTCTGTCGCCTGATCCGTTTGGCGAACGTGTGATTCTGGCCATGCATGATCCGGATTCCATCCGGCTTCCGGGAGCATCTTGGCAGTCATGGCTTGACGAGGCGGGACCGACTCCGGCCTATCCCGGCCATTGACCGCCACCCGGGAGCCGCAACATCCCCACCGTAAGGCCAGGGGCCGAACTCGGGTGTTTTGCCGCCGAGATGAGCAGCCCGGTCGTGGCCGGCCCGTGGCCACCCGGACATCATGCCGGCCGGGATTACACCGACGGCTACCGTTTTCTCAACAATGCAGCTGTTGCCGCGCAATACATGCTCGACCAGGGCGCGCGGCGCATCGGAATTCTCGACATCGAAAATCACCACGATAACGGCACTGAGGACATCTTCCATCGCCGCT
>SLDH01000342.1 GCA_007125415.1 Roseovarius sp. | reverse complement strand
GTTTCATTCGGCTTGTCTTCAGCCGCTCTTTCTTCTGCCATAGGCTCGTCGGTGAACGCCTCTGCATCCGAGGACTCCTCTGTTGGGCTCTTTCCGACAGGCGCATCCGGCTCTTCAGATGTATCATCAGGCTCCGCCCGGCTCTCGGTGCTGCTGTCATCGGATTTCAGCGCGTCTTTCTTGGCCGTGCCTTCAGAGGCATGCGCTTCTTCCTCCTCAGACGATTTGGCCTCATCGACCCTGTCCGCTCCGGGTTGTTCACCCTTCTCATCATCTGACTTTTTCGTCGAAGTCTTCTTCGCAGCCACGGAAACACCTTTTCGAATCTGCCGGAACGGCACTGGTTGAGCTTACTGCGCTCGATTTACGCTCTCAAGCTCAATGGCATATTCGCGCAAAAGGTCCAGACTGTCCAACATCGCCTTCAGATCCGGATTTCGGGCGATTTCCAAACAGGTGGCACGCCCGGGGGGGATTTCATCCGCGACATTCGGGCTCATCGCCGCACAAAGAAGCGGCGCCTCAGCCCGCAAATCCCGAAAGAAGAGCTTCGCGCTTCTCGGCGAGAAGAATGGCAGCAGGATGGGCCGCAATCCGGCGAGATGCCGAGCCGCCACATCGGAGATCGTCTGTGGCATCTGCTTGTAGACCACCTGCTCCGAGACGGTCCTGCCAGCAGCGCGCAATTGTCCGGCGACATCACCCGCAACATGCTCTCCGTGCAGGTGCAGGAAGGGGCCGCGCTCGGGCGCGCGGGTGAGATAGGCGCAAAGTTCGTCACCGTCCCTGCCTGCCAGCGTTGCCTTGAGGCCATGCCGTTCAGCCTCGGTCAATGTTGCTTTGCCCACCACATAGCATGGTATATCCCGTCGCTCGGTGATCCGGGTAAAAGCCGCAACCCCGTTGCGCGAGGTGAAGATCAGCCTCTCGACACCCTGGAGCGGCACATCACCAGCGAGAAACTCTAGTTTCAGGATGGGTGAGATCACGATTTCCGGCGCCGGAGCCCATCTCTGCCGCAGCGTCTGCGCCAGTTCTTGCGCGGCAGCTTCGGGCCGGGTGATCAGGACGATGGGCGACATGACGGCTCCGCAGTTGTTTGCGTGCCCCTGTGGTGTTACCTGCCAGACACGCAACGCGCAACCGAGGACAGATATGGCAGATGCGCTGACAGTGCTGGGGATCGAGAGCAGTTGTGACGACACGGCGGCGGCGGTCCTGAACATCGGGAAAGACGACGACAGCCGCCCCGAGATCCTGTCATCGGTGGTTTACGGGCAAGCAGACTTGCACGCGCGTTTCGGGGGGGTCGTGCCCGAGATCGCGGCGCGCGCCCATGCGGAAAGGCTCGATCTCTGCGTGAAAGAGGCCTTGTCAGAGGCACATCTGTGCCTTGACGCCGTGGATCTTGTCGCTGTTACCGCCGGGCCGGGGCTCATCGGCGGGGTGATTTCGGGCGTGATGTGCGCCAAAGGCATTGCCATGGGCGCAAACCTTCCGCTCATCGGGGTGAATCATCTGGCGGGCCATGCGCTGACCCCGCGTCTGACCGACGGGCTGACCTATCCCTATCTCATGCTGCTTGTGTCTGGCGGGCATTGCCAGTTCCTGACCGTGCGTGGGTGCCGCGCGTTCAAACGACTCGGCGGCACAATCGACGACGCTCCCGGCGAAGCGTTTGACAAGGTCGCGCGGATCCTGGGACTCGGGCAACCGGGCGGGCCGATGGTGGAGCGAGAGGCGCTCGAAGGAGATGAAAACCGCTTCGCGCTGCCACGGCCGCTGCTGGATCGGGCGGGCTGCGACATGTCCTTCTCGGGGCTCAAGACCGCCGTTCTTCGCACGCGTCAGACACTGGAGGCCGAAAAGAACGGGCTTACCGCCGGAGACCGCGCGGATCTCTGCGCGGGATTTCAGGCCGCCATGCGCGATGTCCTTGCCGCCAAGACGCGGCAAGCACTGGCCATTCACATGGCCGAATACCCTGATGAGCCAGCATTCGCCGTTGCCGGTGGCGTGGCTGCAAATAAGGTCATTTGCGCCCAATTAGAGACTGTTGCAGAAGAGTTTGGCGCGAGATTCTCGGCACCTCCTCTCGCGCTCTGCACGGACAATGCCGCAATGATCGCCTATGCGGGCGGCCTGCGGTATCTGATGGGAGAACAGGACGGGATGGACCTGGCCGCGCGGCCACGCTGGCCGCTCGATACGGAAAGTCCGGCGATGCTGGGCAGCGGCAAGAAAGGGTCCAAGGCATGATCTGGGTGTTGGGCGGCGGCGCATTCGGCACGGGTCTGGCAATATCGCTGGCCCGGAAGGGGCCGGTGACACTCTGGACGCGTAACCCCGAACAGGCCACGGCAATGGCCAAGGAACGTGAGAATTTCCTGCGCCTGCCGGGATGCCCGCTACCTGATGCGGTTCGGGTGACAGCCGATATCACCGGAATCGCAGCTGATACCCCCTGCCTTCTCGCCGTCCCGACACAGAAACTGCGGCATTTGCTGGTTGATCAGAGCCACTCGCTGACAGGCCCGCCGCTGGTTGCCTGCTGCAAGGGCATCGAGCGCGGGAGCGGGCTGGGGGCGTCCAGCGTCATCAGGGATGTGATACCGACAGCCCCTGTTGCGGTTCTCACCGGACCAAGCTTTGCCGGCGACATTGCGCGCGGGCTGCCGACGGCGCTGACACTGGCCTGCGCGGATCAGACACTCGGCAAGCAGTTGCAGACAAGCCTCAGCACAGCGAATCTCCGGCTTTACCGGACGACCGATATCGCAGGTGCGGAACTGGGTGGTGCCCTCAAGAATGTCATGGCCATTGCCTGTGGCGCCGCAATCGGCGCGGGGCTGGGAGAAAGCGCGCGTGCGGCCCTCATGACCCGTGGTTTTGCCGAAATGCAGCGCCTTGCGCTGGCGCTCGGGGCTGCACCTGAAACATTGACCGGCCTGTCGGGCTTTGGCGATCTGGTGCTTACCTGCTGCTCGGATCAGTCGCGCAACACGCGGTTCGGAATTAGCCTCGGACGCGGTGAGACATTTGATCCGGCCGTGACAGTGGAAGGGGCCGCGACCGCCGATGCCGCCCTCGCCATCGCGGAAGAACAAAAGTTGGACACACCGATCATTCGGGTGGTCGCAGCGCTCTGCAAAGGGAAATTGCGCGTCACTGACGCCATGGATATGTTGCTCAGACGGCCATTGAAGGAAGAATAGATGCTGATCGCACTCATTGCCCGGGACAAACCCGGTGCCCTGCAAATCCGCCTCGATACACGCAATGCACATGTCGCCTATCTGAAATCGACCGGCGCGGTCAGCCAGGCAGGCCCCCTGCTGGATTCGACCGGCGAGATGATCGGATCGCTGATCATTCTTGATGTCGAGGACATGAATGCGGCCGAGGAATGGGCAGCGCAAGACCCCTATGCCCATGCCGGACTGTTCGAGACCGTGGAATTGATCCCCTGGAAGAAAGTGATCTGACATGCGCTACTGGCTCTTCAAGTCCGAGCCCGGCACCTGGGGCTGGGAAGATCAGATCGCCAAAGGCGAAGCAGGGGAGGAGTGGGATGGCGTGCGCAACTATCAGGCGCGCAATTTCATGCGCGAGATGAAGATCGGCGATCGCGGGTTTTTCTATCACAGCCTCAAGGAGAAATCGATCGTCGGGATTGTCGAGGTGATCGCCGAGGCGCACCCCGACAGCACCACCGAGGATCCCCGGTGGGAATGTGTAGATATCAAGGCGGTTTGCGCCGTGAAAACCCCGGTGACCCTTGACGAGATCAAGGCCGACCCACGCCTGCGTGACATGGTTCTCGTCAAAAACTCGCGCCTCTCGGTTCAGCCGGTGACGGAAGCGGAATGGCAGATCATCTGCGAAAAGGCCGGTGTTGTGGCCTGCTGATCATCGTGAGGAAGAGGCAGATATGGGACTTATGAGCGTATTGGCTGCTGCCTTCGCATCCTACGCGTTTGGAGCCGCTTGGTATATGACACTGTCGCGGCCATGGGCGGCGGCAAGCGGTGTCACCGTGGATAGCGACGGCAAACCCGTCATGAAAACACCGCTTCCCTTCATCATCGCCTTCGTTGCTGCGGTGCTCGCGGCGGGCATGATGCGCCACATCTTCGCAACCAGCGGCGTTGAGTCATTCTGGGAAGGTCTCGTTTCGGGGTTTGGCCTGGGGCTTTTCATCGCAGCACCCTGGTTGTTGACCTGTTACGCTTTCGCCGATCGCCCTGAACGCCTGATGCTCATAGATGGCGGCTATGCCACCATCGGATCGACCATCATGGGCGGTATGCTGACATTATTCTGAGCGAATTACCACTCACATGGAGGGTTCAGGCCGATGCCCAAACCCTCCACTTCCCCACGTGCTCCCTACGCACCACACGTGATTCTGACAAAAGGCTTGGTCATCCTGACCTGCTGTTAGCGAGACTACTCGATAGGGAAGCGCCGGGCAAATACCGAGCGATTAAGATGCTCGTCAAAACATCTGCAAATTCTGTCCGATGATGATGAATGCATCTTCAATGCCGGCGCGACCGCGCACGCGCGCACAGGGCATCAACCGTATACGGCTTCCTTGCCGAAATGCTTGGTCAGCATGTAATAGACGACTGCCCGGTACTTGTTTCTCTCGGATCTGCCATAGGTTTCAATAACCTGATCGATCGCTTCGCGCAGTTGCGGCCCATCGGCGAGGCCCAGCTTCTTTATCAGAAAGTTGTCCTTCACCAATTCGAGCTCACTCTCCTGAGTGGCCGCAACGGTAGATGCATCGGCGTTGTAAATCGCCGGGCCACACCCGATGGTCACCTTTGTCAGAAGATCCATATCAGGCGTCATCCCGCACTTGTTTTTCAGATCATCCGCATAGCGCGCAATCAGATCGTCACGTCTTCCCATTACCGTTCTCCCACCAGTATCCGGCTCTCATGCCGGACTTCTCATTTCAAAGAGCCACATCCCGAGGCTGTTGGCAGGATAGCGAGTGATCACGAAGACTCAAAGGAAAAACTCTGGCTCCGTCCCGTAGATGATTGGGATCCGGCCACATTCGGCGGGGAATTCCCGCTCTGCTCCCATGTCAGTAACGGTAATGCTCGGGCTTGAAGGGCCCGTCGGGGCTGACGCCGATATAGGCGGCCTGTTCGGCATCCATCTTCGTCAGCTTCACACCGATGCGGTCAAGATGCAGGCGCGCCACCTTCTCGTCGAGATGCTTGGGCAGGATGTAGACATCATTTCCGTATTGATCGCCCTTGGTCCAAAGCTCGATCTGCGCCAGCACCTGATTGGTGAACGAAGCGCTCATCACGAAGCTGGGGTGGCCGGTGGCATTGCCGAGGTTGAGCAGACGTCCTTCGCTCAACAGGATGATGCGGTTGCCCGAAGGCATCTCGATCATGTCTACCTGCTCCTTGATATTGGTCCATTTGTGGTTGCGCAGGCTGGCCACCTGAATCTCGTTGTCGAAGTGGCCGATATTGCCCACGATCGCCATGTCCTTCATCTCGCGCATATGCTCGATGCGGATCACGTCCTTGTTGCCCGTGGTAGTGATGAAGATATCGGCGGTGGAGACGACATCCTCGAGCAGGACAACCTCGAACCCGTCCATGGCCGCCTGCAGCGCGCAGATCGGGTCCACCTCGGTCACCTTGACCCGAGCGCCGGCACCACGCAGCGATGCAGCCGAGCCCTTGCCGACATCACCATAGCCCATGACCACGGCGACCTTGCCGGCCATCATCGTATCGGTCGCACGACGGATACCATCGACGAGGCTTTCCTTGCAGCCATATTTGTTGTCGAATTTCGATTTGGTGACCGAATCGTTCACGTTGATTGCCGGGAAGGGCAGACCGCCATTGCGTTGCAACTCATACAGACGATGCACGCCGGTAGTCGTTTCCTCCGAAACCCCCTTGATCGCATCGCGCGTTCTGGTGAACCATCCTGGACTTGCCTTCATGCGTTTTGCGATCTGTGCCTTGATCACCTCTTCTTCCTCAGAGGTCGGCACGGGGATGATGTCTTCGCCGGCTTCCGCACGAGCTCCGAGCAGGACATAGAGTGTCGCATCTCCGCCATCATCGAGGATCATGTTGGCACCCTCGGGAAAAAGAAAAGACCGGTCGAGATAGTCCCAATGTTCTTCCAGCGTCTGCCCCTTGATCGCAAAGACAGGTGTGCCGCCAACGGCGATCGCTGCAGCCGCGTGATCCTGTGTCGAAAAGATATTGCAGGAAGCCCAGCGCACATCCGCCCCGAGCGCCGTGAGCGTCTCGATCAGTACAGCGGTCTGGATTGTCATGTGCAGGCTACCGACGATCCGCGCGCCCGCCAGCGGTTTGCTCTCGCCATACTCCGCCCGCAAAGCCATGAGGCCCGGCATCTCTGTCTCGGCGATGTCCAGTTCCTTGCGGCCATAATCGGCCAGCGCGATATCCTTGACGATGTAATCTTCAGCCATCTTTGATGATCCTTGCAAGCTCCGTTTGAAGCGCAGATAGCACCCACCCCGCCCGCTCGCAATCTCGCTCTCATCTGTGCGACAGATTGCACACGTGGTTCCGGCACACTAATGAGGCCTGAGGAAAGGATGCGCCGAGATGCCCGCAAAACCCCCTCGTGCCTGGCAGAAAATGCTCTCGGGCCGCAGGCTCGATCTGCTTGATCCGACACCTGTGGACGTGGAGATCGAGGATATCGCCCATGGGCTGAGCTTCGTGGCACGATGGAATGGCCAGACATCAGGCGATTTCGCCTATTCGGTGGCCGAACATTCGCTGCTGGTGGAGCAGATCTACACGCGAATGACGGCCCGCCCCGATCCCCGATGGCAACTGGCTGCCCTGTTGCATGATGCGCCGGAATATGTGATCGGCGACATGATCTCGCCGGTAAAGGCGGCCGTGGGCCCGGATTATGACGCGCTTGACGCGCGCCTTTCTGCGGCCATCCATATCCGCTTCGGCCTGCCAGCCACCTTGCCCGCCAATGTGAAGCGTCAGATCAAGAAGGCGGACAGGATCAGCGCCTGGATGGAAGCCACGCAGATCGCCGGATTTTCGAAAGATGAAGCCGATCGCTTCTTCGGCGCGCCGGATCATGCCTTGATGACGGGCCTTGTGATCCTGCTGCGCCCACCCATGGAAGCAAGGGCCTCCTACCTGCATCGGTTCGACGATATTCTGGAGGGGCTGTCATGATCCATATTCGGCGCGCAGGCGCTCTTGATGCCATGGCCATGGCCGATCTTCTGAATGCGATCATTGCGCGTGGCGGCACCACAGCAATGACCGAGCCTGTCACGAAGGACAGTCTGCAGCATTTCATGGCCGCCTTTCCAGGTCGTGCCGCATGGCATCTTGCCGAGGATGATCAGGGGGAACTGCTGGGATTTCAATGGGTGGAGCCAGATGCAGCACTACCCGCCGACGTTTGTGACATTGCCACGTTCACACGGCTCGGAAAGGCCCGGCTCGGGATCGGTTCCAAGCTGTTCGACCATAGCCGACGCGCCGCAAAGAGGCTCGGATATGCCTGGATCAACGCCACCATACGAACCGACAATGCCGAGGGGCTCGCCTATTATCAAAGCCGTGGTTTCGAGGATTACAAAGTGGAGAAGGGCATCGTGCTCGATGATGGCACGGTCGTCGACAAGATCAGCAAGCGCTATCGTCT
>SLDH01000371.1 GCA_007125415.1 Roseovarius sp. | reverse complement strand
GCGGGCTTGTCGGAACAGGAGGATGAGTTTCTCAGCGATGCGCTGTTTGGTCTGATGCTGACCCTGCTGGGCATCTTCCTCGTCCTCGCCTGGGTATTCTCAAGCTGGACGCGGCCTTTCGTGATCATGGCGATCGTGCCTTTCGGGCTTGTCGGCACGATCTGGGGGCATGCGGTCTGGGATGTGCCGCTCAGCATGTTCAGCGTGGTGGGGCTGCTCGGGATGATCGGCATCATCATCAATGACAGCATCGTGCTGGTCACTCAGGTGGATGAATACGCGCAGGAGCGTGGGCTCATCCCGTCGATCATCGACGGTGCGGCGGACCGCTTGCGCCCGGTGCTGCTCACCACGCTGACCACCGTGCTGGGGCTTGCGCCGCTTCTCTTCGAGCAATCGCAACAGGCGCAGTTTCTCAAGCCCACGGTCATCACCCTTGTCTACGGGCTGGGCTTTGGCATGGTGCTCGTGCTTATCATGGTGCCCGCCCTCATCGCCGTGCAGCATGACATCTTCCGGCAGATCACGGCGTTCCGGCGCGGGCTGCGGTTTCGCCAAAGCGGTGTCCGAGCAATGCTGACGCTGGGGGTCGTGGCCGTTCTGGGCTGGATGTCGGCCACCATCGGCGCGGTCGTCGTGTTCGGCGACATGCCCCGGCTGCTCTCGGAAGTGCTGCCCGATCTGCCGGTTTTCGCCCTCTTCGCCATGGGTTGTCTGCTGATCGTGCTGATGCTTTATGTGGCGATGGCGCTGCGCCGCGCGACCGGCCTCAGCCGCCGGAGCAGCCCTTGATATCCACCGCGCGGGTCGATCCCAGAACGGTGATGCGGATACCGCTCCGATCCAGCGCGAAGGGCCGCCCTTCTGCATGGTAAAGCTCGGTCTCCACAGTCAGCCGCCCGCCTTGACGCCGGCTTTCGGCCTGCGCGACCCAGATCAGCGGGTTGTTCGTCTCCACGATGGCCACCTCCTGCCCGCCGGTCGCGGGCAGATCAAGCTCGGCCCGCAGGCGCAGCCCGTCCCGTTCGGGCGTGGCGGTACAGACAGCGCGGCCAAGGCCGGCTTCGGCACCGGTATGGGGCCGGTCCGCGAGGGCAGCGGCAATCCGGGGGTCCGGGCTGGTCGCCGCCTCGGGCAGAAGCTGTGCGACATCAAGCGTCACGGGCAGGCAGACATCCCTGCAGACGCCGATATCAAGCTGGCCGACGAGTTGCACGGCATTGCCCGCCCGCGCAGGCGTCACGCTCAGGGGCAGGATCACCCGGTCGGCATAGCCGATCGCCTGCATCCCGTCCTGCAGCATGACAAGGGGGGTCGGCCAACTCACCTCGACCCCGGAGAGGTTTTCCGATCCGCGCCAATCGAACTGCGGCGGAATGCCCGCATCGCCCGGCGCGCGCCAATAGGTTTTCCAGCCCTGCGCCAGCGTCATCTCGATCGCGGCGATGTGGCGGCCGTCATCCGCGCGCCAGCCCGGAAGGATGCGCACGGCAATGGCGTCATCCAGCGGGTTCGCAGCCGCCGGAAGGGTGGCGGCGGTCAGCGCGGCGAGGCAAAATGAGAGAATGCGGCGTATCATCAATCGTCAAATGACCGCTTGCGCGGTAAATGCCAAGTCACTTTTGAGCGAGAAAACCCGTGTCCTGTCCCGGCAGATGGCTTGCACAGCCTCGCGCGGACCCCCATTGTGGAAGACAGGCCAACCCGAGGTGCCCCTTGACCGACCCGATGGATCTCAACGGAAAGCTGCTCGTCGCGATGCCCGGCATGGGCGATCCGCGGTTTGCACATTCCGTGGTCCTGATGTGCGCCTATTCGGCCGAAGGCGCGATGGGGCTCATCATCAACAAGGTCTCGGATGATCTGCGCCTGCACGATCTGATGGAACAGCTTTCCATCCCGACTCATCCTGACATGAAAGACCGGCTGGTTCATTTCGGCGGGCCTGTCGAAAGCGGCCGGGGCTTCGTGCTGCATGAACGCGGCTATACTTCATCCATCTCCACCATGGAGATCGGTGAGGATTTCGCGATGACGGCAACGCTTGATATCCTTGAGGATCTGGGCGAGGGGCGCGGCCCGGCCCGTGCCATCGTAGCGCTGGGCTATGCCGGCTGGGGGCCGGGGCAGCTTGAGGCGGAAATTGCCCAGAATGGCTGGCTGACCTGTGATGCGACGGTGGAGCTGGTCTTCGAGACGGCGCATCGCCGCAAATGGGTTTGTGCCTTGAAAAGTCTCGGAATAGACGCGCTGACCCTTTCAGCCGACGCAGGACACGCCTGACGACGGGGACCATGCGTCGCATCTCCACCTGAGCCGAGGCGTCATCAGGACGCCGAGACATGAGGCGCGCGGGCGCTTGCCCGCGCTCATCCGGGTCAGGTGCTGCTGTCAGGCGATCCCGTCGAAATCGCTCGCGGCATGGCGCTCCCGCAGATACCGGCCCGGCTCGTCGCTTGTGCGGTTCACGCGGCGGCCCCGGTTAACAGCCGGCCGCACATTGATCCGTTTGGCCCAATCCATGACATGGGTATATTCATGCACGCTGAGAAACGTCTCGGCATCGGGGTAGGATCGTCCCAGCGCCAGTGCGCCATACCATGGCCAGATCGCCATATCGGCGATCGTGTACTCCTGCCCGGCAATGAAGGGCCGTTCAGCCAGTTGCCGGTCCAGCACATCCATCTGCCGCTTCGTCTCCATCGCGAAACGATCGATCGGGTAGCGCCATTTCTCCGGCGCATAGGCGAAGAAATGGCCAAAGCCGCCGCCCAGATAAGGCGCGCTGCCCATCTGCCAGAAAAGCCAGCTCAGCACCTCGGCCCGCGCCGGCCCCGACGCAGGCAGGAAGGCCCCGAACTTCTCGGCCAGATGCATCAGGATGGCACCGCTCTCGAAAACCCGTACCGGCGTTTCGCCGCTCTTGTCCAGCAGCGCCGGGATCTTGGAGTTGGGGTTGACCGCCACAAACCCGCTGCCGAACTGATCGCCCTCGCCGATATCGATATACCAGGCGTCATACTCGGCCGGGTATCCGGCTTCGAGCAACTCCTCCAGCAGGATCGTCACCTTCTGCCCGTTGGGCGTGCCCATGGAATGCAACTGAAAGGGATGCTCCCCTTCCGGCAGCGCCTTCTCATGGGTCGCCCCCGCTATGGGCCGGTTGGTCGAGGCAAAGGCCCCGCCATTGCCCGGCTCCCATGTCCAGACCTTGGGCGGTGTGTAGCTGTCATCGGGCATATGGGCTCTCCTTCTGCTTTACCGGCTGCTTTACCAGGGGTTTCGCCCGGATGCGCCGGGGATGCAAGACGCGCAAGGGGCCGATCACGCCCGGGTGAGGACGCTCATGTGGACGGAAGCGGCTCGGATGACGGCTCGTCCCGGCCTAGTCCAAGCGCGCGCTTGCGCGCGAAAACCTCTTCGCGCAGCACCCAGTCATAGCGCGGATCCTCCAGCACCGGTGCCCAGAAGAGGCGGCCACCGAAGCGCCAAGGATCGAGGATGATACCCTCATCGAACCGCGCGCCGCGCGCCGAGAGAATCACGGTCGAATGATCGATGCGCAAGGGGTTGAAAGCATTGGCAATGGCACGATGCGTCTGGAGGGTCTCGAACTGTTCACGCTCGAGACGTTTCTGCATATCCTCGGCCCATTGCCAGCAGAGGCCGCGTGGCTTGATCCCGGCATTGACCTTCATGTTGTGCAGGATTGGCGGGTCTTCGACTTCGTATTGCGCCCTGAGCTCCAGTGGATAGGTGAAGGCAATCCGGGCCGCGTGCGCCGCCTCTCGGCGGTCCAAACGAGGCGAAAGGGCCACAAACGCGTCGGAAAGCCGTGTGATCTCGTCCGGCGTGGCCGGTATCACGCGCGGCGCACATCCCGCGACGACACTGGCACCGAAAGCAAGCAAGAGGCTGCGCCGGGTCAAACCCGCTGGATCAGACGCGACAGGAGGCATCAACACTCAGTCCACCCGCCGCACCATGAGCTGATTGCCCTCGCGGCGTGTCTCGAACACCTTGATCGCGCTCACCAGGTCCGAGAGCTTGCGCTTGCCATAGGTGCGGGTGTCGAAGTCCGGGTTGGCCGCCACCACCTGCTGCCCGAGTCGCCCCAGCGTATACCAGTCGCTGTCCTGATCGATGCTGTCCATCGCCTTGAGCAACAGATCCCGCGCCTCGTTCACCTTTGGCGCTTGCGGCTTCGGGGCGGCCTCGGCCTCGGTCTCGGACTCTTCGACCACCTCCGAAGAGAGGTTTTCAAGATAGAGAAACCGCTTGCAAGCCTTGCGAAACGCCTCGGGGGTCTTGCGCGCACCGATCCCGTAAACCTCAAGCCCCTGCTCGCGGATGCGGCTGGCAAGGCGTGTGAAATCGCTGTCGGAACTGACCAGCACGAAGCCGTCAAACCGGCCTGAGTGCAGCAAATCCATCGCATCGATCACAAGCGCGATATCGCTTGCATTCTTGCCAACGGTATTGGCCGGCTGGTGGTGCGGCACAAGCCCGAACTCGGCCTGCACCTTGCTCCATCCGGCCATCTGCCGCGAGGAAAAATCCCCATAGCAGCGCCGCACCGATGCCTCGCCGATCGCCGCGATTTCGTCAAAGACCGGCTTGGTCCATTTTGGCGAGGTATTGTCGGCGTCGATCAGGACAGCAAGCAGAGGCGTGTGACGATCGCTCAATAGACGACGACCGACCGGATCGATTCGCCTGAATGCATCAGATCAAAGCCCTTGTTGATATCCTCCAGCTTCAAAGTATGCGTGATCATCGGATCGATCTCGATCTTGCCTTCCATGTACCAGTCCACGATCTTGGGCACATCGGTACGGCCGCGGGCCCCCCCGAAGGCGGTGCCTTTCCAGGTGCGCCCGGTGACAAGCTGGAAGGGGCGCGTGCTGATCTCGGCGCCTGCCGGAGCAACACCGATGATGATGCTCTCACCCCAGCCCTTGTGCGAGCATTCCAATGCGGCGCGCATTACCTGCACATTGCCCGTGGCGTCGAACGAATAATCCGCACCACCCCCCGTCAGTTCCACGAGATGCGCCACGAGATCACCGCTGACATCATTGGGGTTGACGAAATCGGTCATGCCGAACCGCGCGGCCATCTCGACCTTGGCAGGGTTGAGATCCACCCCCACGATCTGATCCGCCCCCGCAAGGCGCAGACCCTGAATGACATTCAGGCCGATCCCGCCCAGGCCGAAAACCACACAGCGGCTGCCGATTTCCACCTTGGCGGTGTTGATCACCGCGCCGATCCCGGTGGTCACCCCGCAGCCGATATAGCAGATCTTGTCGAAGGGCGCGTCCTTGCGCACCTTCGCCAGCGCGATCTCGGGCAGAACGGTGTGATTTGAGAAGGTCGAACAGCCCATGTAATGCAGGATCGGCGTGCCATCGAGCATCGAAAAGCGCGAGGTGCCATCGGGCATCACACCCTTGCCTTGTGTCTCGCGGATGGACTGGCAGAGATTTGTCTTGGGGTTCAGACAGTAATCGCAGGTGCGGCATTCGGGCGTGTAAAGCGGGATCACATGATCGCCCACCTCGAGACTGGTCACGCCTGGCCCCACCTCGACGACAACACCCGCTCCCTCATGGCCCAGAATCGCCGGAAAAGCGCCCTCCGGGTCTGCGCCGGAAAGGGTGAAGTCATCCGTATGGCAGAGCCCTGTCGCCTTGATTTCCACCAGAACCTCGCCCGCCTTGGGCCCGTCGAGATTCACTTCCATCACTTCCATCGGCTTGCCCGCTTCAAGGGCCACGGCGGCTGTGGTGCGCATCAAACTGTCCTCCCAAATTGGTTTGCGCGACTGTGCGGGAAAGTCTCACGGTTTTCAATACGCTCTCGCGACAATATCCCTGTCGCCGTCGCCGGGAAGCCGGTGTAGGCTGGGCCCATCGCCGGAGGGAGAAAAGACATGCGATCGATCATACCCGCCTTCATTATGCTGAGCGCCTGCACCGCAGAGGATGGCCTCGGAGAGCAGGATGAGAGCACCTGTGGCGCGGCAGGCTATGCCGGCCTTGTCGGGCAACCGGTCGATGCGGTCGAGACCGGCCCGTTGGCTGAAGCGGTGCGCATCCTGCCGCCCGGCGCAGCGATGACCACCGATTACCGGCTCGAACGGCTCAATATAGACACTGACGATGAAGGGGTGATCACGCGGCTCTGGTGCGGCTGACCAGAATTTGCTTGATCAGCCGGGCATAAGGCGCAACTCTGTGGCATGAATATTCAAGGCGGCGCGCCCCTCGGAAGCCTCAACAGCCAGGATCAGGTTGCGTTTCATCGTTCTGAATTGAGCGTCATACTTTCGGTTTATGGCCGCATGGTCGCCGCCGGGGAATGGCGCGACTACGGTATTTCCTGCCTGCGGGATGTGGCGATCTTCTCGGTATTCCGTCGCACTGCCGAAAATCCGCTCTACCGGATCGAAAAGCGGCCCCGCTTGCGCGGGCGGCAGGGGCAATATGCCGTGATCGGCATGGATGGTCAGGTGCTCAAGCGCGGGCATGACCTGAAAACCGTGTTGCGCGTGCTCGAACGCAAGCTCATTCGCGCGATCGACGGATAGGCTGCGCGCAGTGTCGTGACGCAGTAAGGTTATGTGAGGCGGCCCGCGGCCGTTCTTTCGCGCGGAAACCTTGGCGCATATTGCGATCCATCAGGATCATGGCTTCCCGATGACAGGGCATGCGCACCCGGGCAAGGACGAACCCGATCAGATGCAACATTTTCCAGGTCAGAGCAACTTGCACCTAACAGGCTGCTGAAAGAGTGCCTCACTCCCGCCTCCAAGCGCGTCGAGCCGGAAACCTGTTCCGCACCACGCTTGCCCCATGGTCTCGCCCGGGCGACCAGCCCGGCCGCCGCCCTCATCACGTCACGCAAGCGCGGTCATGCAGAGATCTTCGGGAAGGATTGAACCCGATCATCCGCAACATGCGCCAGAGAGTTCATTGATCCGGCTGACACACTTGGCGAGCCCCCCCTTCAAGCGCCCTGCGACGTCTCAGTCAGTCGCGCCGCGATCATGCACAGCATCTCATACATGATCGACACGCCGAGAAAGGCCGTGCCGCCTGAGGTGTCGAAAGGCGGGGACACTTCCACAAGGTCCGCCCCCACGATGTTCACCCCGCCAAGCTCGCGGCAGACCTGCAGGGCCTGCCAGGAGTTGGGCCCGCCCACTTCGGGCGTGCCCGTGCCGGGCGCGAAGGTGGGATCGACGAAATCGATGTCATAGCTCACATAGGTCCGGCCGCTGCCCACGATCTCGCGGGCTTCGGCCATCACATCGGCCACGCCGCGGGCATGGAACTCCTCGATCAGGATCAGGCGGATGCCGTTTGCCTTCGCGAATTCGCGGTCTTCCTCGTCATACATGGTGCCGCGAATGCCGATCATCACCACCCTTTCGGGATCAAGCAGCCCTTCTTCCACCGCGCGACGGAAGGGTGTGCCATGGGTGTACATCGTGCCGCCGAAATAAGAGTGAAAGAGATCGGTGTGGCTGTCAAAGAGGATCATGCCCACCGGCCCGGCTTTCGCCACCGCGCGCAGCACCGGCAAGGTGCTCAGATGATCACCGCCGGCGGTGAGCGGCAGGATGCCCGCTTCGATCACGCGGTCATAAAAGGCGGTGATCCGCTCCAGCGAATCCATGATGTCCGCCGGGTTGGGGCCCACAT
>SLDH01000225.1 GCA_007125415.1 Roseovarius sp. | reverse complement strand
GGCGCCTGCCCGCGTCAATCCGCTGCGTCGCCTGCCACCTCCTCGCGCCGCAAGCGTCGGGCGAGATAGGCGCGGTTGAAGGCTGCATAGCCATCGGCGGTGACGCCCAGACGATCCCGCATCAGCAGATGCAACTCGGGCAGACGGTGAAAGGGCACTGTCGGGGCAACATGATGCTCGGTGTGATAAGGCATGTTCCAGGCCAGAAACCGCACAGCGCGGGTGGTGAATGTGGTTCGCGTGTTGAGGAACATGTCGGCCACATGCGGGCAGTCTCCGTGCTCCGCCAACAGATAAAGCCGCAGCACCGGTTGCCCCAGCAATATCGGCACCAGCCAGACCCAGATCAGCACCGGCGACCAGATCAGGCTGAGCGCTGCAAGCCCGTAGACCGCCGCCATCATCCGCGCCTCGGCCACGACACGGGGACGCGCGGCGGCAGGCAGGAAGTCATCCTCGGCGCGGCCCGCCACCAGCCGTGCCATCACCCGCCCTGCCCCGACCCAATAGGGCAGCCCCGAGACATGCAGCGCCCATTCCGCCGGGGTCCGGGGTTTGGCCTGTTCCAATTCGGGGTCACGTCCCGGAATGTTGGTCCAGCGATGATGGGCGAGGTGCAGGTATCGAAACCAGATGAAGGGCAGCACAATGATCAGCCCCGCCATATGACCGGCCGCGGCGTTCAGCCAGTCCGACGCGAATGGCGTGCGGTGCGTTGCCTCATGCGCGAGGGTGAAGAGGAATACCAGCAGCACGCCCTGCACAGGCAGCAAGAGCCACCAGCCCGGTATCTGCGCGGCGATCAGCCCGCCGCCGAGCAGGATCATCCCCAGATGCAAGGCCAGATGACGCAACCCGGCAGCATCCGAGCGCCGCGTCAGATCGGCGCGCTGCGCGGGTGGCAGGGCAGAAAGCCAGTTACGGTGATCACGCTGAGTTTCCATCCCGACCAGCCTTTCCCCTGCACCTGCGGCCAGACAGGCGCGTCATCATGTTCCCGCAAAGCCCGGGCCGTGGCGCGGCCCCTGACGGGCCTTGCGCCGTCTCTCAACGAGTTTGTCGCACTCGAGCACCAGAAGGACAAGAACCCCCGCCGCCGCGCATTGCGCCAGTTGCACCAGATCAAGCGGCCTTGTATCGAAGAGCGCCTGCATGGGCGGCAGATAGGTGAATGCGGCCTGCAACCCAACCACGGCGCCGACGGCCAGCAAGACCGACGGGGTGCCCTTGACCCCCTCGAGCGTCAGCGTGTTGCGCAGCCGGAAGCGGATGGAGAAGAGATAGAAGACCTCCATCGCAACCAGCGTGTTGATCGCCATGGTGCGGGCCACCTCCACCGCAGCGCCCTGCGCAAGCGCCAACTGAAATTGCCCGTAGATGCCGCAGGCAAAGAGCATGGAAACCAGCAGAACCCGCCACAGGATGAAGCGCGTCAGGATCGGCACATCGGGCTTGCGCGGCGGGCGCGCCATCACATCGCGCTCGGGCGGTTCGAAGGCGAGGCTCATCGCCAGCACGACCGAACTGACCATATTGACCCAGAGCACCTGAAGCGGCGTCACCGGCAGCATGAGCCCGAAGAGCACCGCAAGAATGAGCGCCGCCGATTCACCGCCATTTACCGGCAGCAGGAAGGAGATAACCTTCTTGAGGTTGATATAGACCGTGCGCCCCTGCCGGACCGCTTCGGCGATGGAGGCGAAATTGTCATCCGCCAGCACGAAATCGGAGGCTTCGCGCGCCGCCTCGGAGCCTTTCAGCCCCATGGCGATGCCCGCCTCCGCGCGCTTGAGGGCCGGCGCATCATTCACGCCGTCCCCCGTCATCGCCACGATCTGCCCCCGCGCCTGCAAGGCACTGACAAGGCGCAGCTTGTGCTCGGGGCTGGTGCGGGCAAAGACATCCGTTTCCTGCACGGCGACCTGCAAGGCGGCGTCATCGAGCGCCTCGATATCGGCGCCGGTCACCACGCTGTCGGTATGCGCCAGCCCGATCTGCCGGGCAATCGCGCGCGCCGTGCCCTTGTGATCGCCTGTGATCATCTTCACATCGATGCCCGCCGACAGGCAATCGGCCACCGCCGCCGTCGCTTCGGCGCGCGGCGGGTCGATCAGCCCGGTAAAGCCCAAGAGCATCAGCCCGCCCGCCAGATCCTCATGTTCGAGCGTCTCCCCCTCGAAGGACATCTCCGCGAGTGCCAGCACGCGCAGCCCGTCATTGGCCACCGCCTCGGCCTGCTCGTTCCAGCGCTCCGGCTCCAGCGGCTCGGGCCCCGCCGCACTCATCTGCGTGGCACACCGCTCCAGAATCGCTTCGGGCGCCCCCTTCAGCAGCACCTTGCGCCCCTCATCGGTGTCATGGAGCACCGCCATGTAGCGATAGCGCGCATCGAACGGGATCGCCGCAATCGCGGCGGGGCGCGACTGGGCAGGCTCACCAAGCTTGCCTGCCAACGCGAGCAGAGCACCCTCCATCGGGTCTCCCTCCACGCGCCAGCCGCCTTCCTTCTTCTCGCGCAGTTCCGCGCTGTTGCAGAGCGCAGCACAGCGCGCCAGTGCGAGATGCACCTTGTCGGGGGTCACCTCGTGACCGTCCTTCTGCAAGCGGCCTTCGGGCGCATAGCCCTCGCCGCTCACATCAAGTGCGCCATCCGCGGTAACCAGCCGGGTGACGGCCATTTCATTGCGGGTCAGCGTGCCGGTCTTGTCGCTGCAGATCACCGAGACCGCGCCCAATGTCTCGATCACCGGCAGGCGCCGGATGATGGCGTTCCGCCGGGCCATGGCCTGCACACCGATGGCAAGCGTAACCGTCAGCACCGCCGGCAATCCTTCGGGGATCGCCGCCACGAAAAGCGCAACGACGATCATGAAGGCCTCATCGAAGGGAGTGCCGCGCCCCAGCACGGTGAAGGCAAGGATCAGCACCGACAACCCCATGATGAAGCCGGTCAGCACCTTGGCGAACTGGCTCATCTGGCGGATGAGCGGCGTGGTCAGCACCTCGACGGTGGCCATCAGGCCACCGATGCGGCCGATCTCGCTGTGGACGCCCGTTGCGGTGACGACGCCCTTGGCCGTGCCCTCCGACACCAGCGTGCCGGAGAACACCATCGAGCTTCTGTCCCCAAGGTCGGCGTCGGCGGCGACCGGGCCGGTGGATTTGCGCACCGGAACGGATTCACCGGTCAGGATCGCTTCTTCGGCGGCCAGACCCGCCGTCTCGATCAGCCGCAGATCGGCCGGGACCTTGTCGCCCGCTTCCAGCACCACGATGTCACCGGGGACAAGCTCCTCCGCCGCAAGGGTCGCCCTCGCCCCATCGCGCAGGGCGACGGCACGGGGCGCCAGCATGTCGCGCAGGCTTTCCAGTGCCGCCTCGGCCTTGCCCTCCTGCACGAAGCCGATTACCGCATTTATCACCACCACCGCGAGGATGACGGCCGTGTCCACCCAATGCTGCAAGAGCCCGGTGATGACCGCCGCGCCGATCAGCACCATGATCAGCAGATTGTTGAACTGCCGCAGCATCCGGCGCAACGGCCCTGCGCGCTTTGCGCGGGGCAGGCTGTTGGGGCCGTGTCGCGCATGGCGCTTGCGTGCCTCCCCGGTGGTCAGGCCATCCGCCGTGCTGTCAAGCGCGCGAAGCACCGCATCAAAGGGCTCGGCCCAGCACGCCTGGAGGCCAGGCTCGCCAGGTGCCGCAACCGGGTTTTCGGTCTTTCGGGTGGTTTCGGTATCGGTCAAGTCAGCTCTCCCTGCGGTCCATCGCATCGGGGTCGGCCGATCACCCCGGGTCTGGCGCATATCTGGCTAGGATCTGGCGGTTCGCTTCGGTCATCCATCGGGGTAGGGTCGATGGGCCGCCCTGTCACTGATCTGGGTCAAGCCCGGGCGGCGGTAAGGAGGATCAGAAAACTGCCCAGGGGGCAGTTTTCCCGACGAACACCCTCCGATTGACGTACAGACAGAGGGGGAAGAACATTTTTCCTCACTTTTGCAACCCTTCTTCATTCTTCAACGGCCTGCCAGAGCGCTTCCCGATCAGCTTGGATCACCCCCGCCTGTTCCTTGCCCCTGCGCGGCTTGGTGCAGGGTGCCTCAGGTTGATCGAGATTGACGCTAAAGCCCCAGCTTGTCGCGCATGAAGGCAAGGGCGACCTGCAGCCCATCGGGCGCGATCCCGTGGGCCGTGCCCTTCATGACATGAGCATAGACATCCTGCCATCCCGCGCCCTGCAGCGCCTCGGCGGCCAACGGCAGCGATTGCGGCGGCACCACATCATCGGCATCCCCGTGGATCAGCAGAACCGGCGGGCGGCTTACCGCTTCATCCTTGAGCAGATCCGGCGACAGCAGCCGCCCCGAAAAGGCGACGACACCCGCCACAGGGTCCTCGCGGCGCGGGGCCACATGCAGCGCCATCATCGTTCCCTGGCTGAATCCGAAAAGCACCACCTGCTCGGGCAGCAGGTCCTCATCGACCATCAGCGCATCGAGAAAGGCATCGAGATCAGCCGCAGCAGCCAGCAGGCCGCGCTCCTGCTCTTCCTCGGAGGAGCCGTCAATCCACGGGATCGGAAACCATTGCAGCCCCGAGGGCATCATCGGGATCGTCTCGGGCGCATCGGGCGAGACGAAAAGCGTGTCGGGCAGATGTTCGCCCAGCACATCGGCGAGCCCCAGCAAATCCGCGCCATTGGCCCCGTAGCCATGCAGAAACACCACCGCCGAGCGCGTCACGCCCGAATGGGGCTCCTTGCGGCCCGCCTGCAAAACCCGTGTCATCTGATCCCTTCCCTTTGCTTGGCTACCCGGTAGTAGGCCCAGAGGATGCGCGCTGCAACCGATCTCCATGGCTGCCATGCCTCTGCCCGCGCGCGCAAGGCCCGTTCGGTGGGGCGCGCGGGCAGGCCGTAAAGCAGCCGCGCGGCCTCCTGCAGCGCGAGATCGCCGGGCGCGAAGACATCGGCGCGCCCGAGGCTGAACATCGCATAGATTTCCGCCGTCCAGCGCCCGATCCCCGGCACCTCCACCAGCGTCCTGATCACGTCCTCATCGGGCGCGTGGCGCAGGGCCTCGTAATCGATGTCGGCCACGGCCAACGCCCTCGCATAACGTATCTTCTGACGGCTCAGACCCAGCGCGCGCATGCTCTCCTCGCTGGCGTCTCTCACGCCCTGCGGGTCGTTCAGCCCCGCCGCCTCGACACGTCCCCAGATGGCGCTGGCCGAGGCCACGCTCACCTGCTGGCTGACGATCGCATTCAGAAGCTCGCCGAACCCGTCGGGCCTGCGCCTGAGTGGCAGCGGCCTCGTGCTGTCATAGGCGTCGGCCATGCGCGGGCAAAGGCGCGCCAGAAAGGCCGCCCCTTCTTCCACATCCGCCAGTGTCTCGATGATCCGTCCGGTCACAGCTGCGCCACCCAGTCCAGCGCCGCCTCCACCGAGCCGACAAGGGGCGCATCGGGCGGCGGCGGGCGGTTCAGCATGAGCACCAGGAGGCCAAGTTGTCGCGCCGCCAGCAGCTTGCTGCGCGACCCCTCGCCCCCCGCATTGCGCACCACGAGCACATCCACACGCAGTGCCCTGAAAAGCGCCACCTCCTCTTCCACGGTGAACGGGGGCGTGCCCAGAATGAACTCTCCGTCGGGCAAGGGGAAATCGCCCTCTTTGGGCTGGATCTGACGACAGTAGAGGTATCGCCCGCGCAGGTCGGAAAACCGCTCCAGCCCGGCCCGGCCCGTGGCCAGAAACACCACGGCTGCGGGCGGAACATGCGCCGCCGCTTCTTCCGGCTGATCCAGAAAGATCCATCTGTCTCCGGGCTCGGGCACCCATTCAGGACGCCAGACAAGACAGTAGGGCAGACCCATCTCGGCGCAGAGCCGCGCGCTGCGCTCGCTGATCCGGCTGGCAAAAGGATGGGTGGCATCGAGCACCGCGCGGATGCCCCTTTCCTTCACAAAGGCGCGAAACCCCGCTTCGCCGCCGAAACCGCCCTCGCGCTGCGGCAGATCCACCGTCCGGCCGAGCCGTGCGCCCCCCGCCACGGAACAGAGCGCATCATGGCCCGACCGCGCCAGCCGCGCGGCGATCTCTGTGGCTGTCCCGGTGCCGCCCAGCAAAAGAAGGGTCATCAGCGGCTTCGCCCCCTGTCCGCTCATTTCGTTGCGCGGGCAGAGTACAGGTGCACGCCATGGAGGTGCAATCGCCAATCGAGCTGGCCTCTTGCGAGGCTCCGCAAAGCGGTCTAGCACAGCGCCCATGACCGATGCCGCCCTTTCTCATGATGACAGCCGCGCGCGGCGCAATGTGGCCGTGCTGGTGCTGGCGCAGGCCATTCTGGGCGCGCAGATGGCGATGATGTTCGTGGTCGGCGGCTGGGTCGGACAATCGCTGGCCAGCAATATCTGCTTTGCGACACTCCCTATCTCGCTGATCGTGCTGGGGTCCATGCTGGCGGCCAACCCGCTTTCCATGGCGATGCAGAAATACGGCCGCAGGGCGGGGTTCTTCATCGGCGCGGGCGCAGGGGCTGTCGGCGCATTGATCGGGGCTCTCGGGCTCTACCTTGCCTCCTTCCCGCTTTTCCTGCTGGGCAGCCTGATTTCAGGCATCTACATGTGCGCGCAGGGTTTTTACCGTTTTGCCGCCGCCGATACCGCCAGCGAGGCCTTTCGCCCCAAAGCCATTTCCTATGTTCTGGCCGGTGGGCTGGCCAGCGCGGTGATCGGGCCGCAACTGGTCAAGGTGACAAGCCAGGCGCTGGTGATTCCGTTTCTCGGCACCTACCTGACGATCGTCGCGCTCAACATCGTGGGCGCGCTGCTCTTTCTCTTTCTCGATATTCCCAAGCCTCCCAGACCGAGCGCCGACAGCCCCTTCGGCCGCACCCGGTGGGAGCTGATCACCACGCCGCGCATCGCCGTGGCGGTGATCTGTGCCATGGTCTCCTATGCGCTGATGAACCTCGTGATGACCTCGACACCGCTTGCGGTCGTGGGCTGCGGCTTCACCGAGGGCAATGCCGCCGATATCGTGACGGCTCATGTGCTGGCAATGTTCGCGCCCTCCTTTTTCACCGGACATCTGATCGCGCGGTTCGGGGTGGAGCGGATCATGGGGCTGGGCCTTGTGATCCTCGCAGGCGCAGGGGCGGTGGCCATTCAGGGCGTCTCGCTGGAGAATTTCTATATCGCGCTCATCCTGCTGGGCATCGGCTGGAACTTCGGCTTCATCGGGGCGACAACGATGCTTGCGGGGGCGCATGAGCCGCATGAGCGGGGTCGCATGCAGGGCCTCAACGATCTGCTGGTCTTCGGCGGGGTGACCGTGGCCTCGCTGGCCTCGGGCGGCTTGATGAATTGCGCCGGGGGCACGGCGGAAGCGGGCTGGTTGTCGGTCAATCTTGCCATGGCGCCCTTTCTCGCCCTTGCCGGTGCGGCGCTGATCTGGCTTGTGATGCGGCCCAAGGCCGCCTGATCTTCCCCGGCGGGGCGCATGAAGATCAGGGGCTAACAGCCTGCCGGGGAAGCTGTCTTTGGAACTTGGCAGCATCCTGAAAAGTGAACAGTGGTTGCGAAAGAGAGGGGACTTCTTCCTCTGACTCTGATTGTACGGCAAGATGAGGGTGGCGCCCGACCCTGGGTGGGCGCCTTGGGACGCTGGGGCGAAAGCGCTTTATGGTGCCAAGACCTTCTAACCTTTGTACTTCTTGCTGGGTTGCATTGC
>SLDH01000210.1 GCA_007125415.1 Roseovarius sp. | reverse complement strand
CCTCCTTGACGAGCGCCCTGACGGCCGGACCATGCTGGCCGTCGCGCAATGTGTCACGGCGCAGGGTGATCTTTGTCTCGCCGCGCAGAAGCGGTAGTGCGGCATCGGTCATGCGCAGCCCGCCATGGCGCTCGGGGTCGGGGCGGATGAGGTCATGGCCCATCATCTGCCGGAAAACACCCTGCCAGACGCGCCTGCCCTCCTCCCGTCCCACCCCGAAGGTGGGCAGGGCCTCATGTCCGCGCGCCAGCACCTTTTCCGTCGCATTGCCCAGGAGCACGTCGATCAGATATCCGGTGCCGAACCTTTCGCCCGTGCGCAGCACCGCCGAAAGCGCCTTGCGCACCGCTTGCGTGGCGTCGAATGTCTCGGGCGGGTTACCGCACAGATCGCAATGGCCGCAGGGCTCTGCCCTTTCGCCGAAATAGCCAAGGAGTGTCTTGCGGCGGCATTCCTGTGCCTCGGCAAGGCCCAGAAGCGCGTTGAGCCGGGCGTGATCCGCCGCGCGGCGTTCGGGCGGCGCGAGCCCCTCGTCGATCTGGCTGCGCCGCAGGCGGATATCGTCGGCCCCGAAAAGCGTGAGCGTCTCGGCTGGGGCACCATCGCGGCCCGCGCGGCCGATCTCCTGATAATAGGCCTCGATGGATTTGGGCAGATCCGCATGGGCGACCCAGCGGATATCGGGCTTGTCCACCCCCATCCCGAAGGCCACCGTGGCCACGACGACGAGCCCGTCTTCGGTGTTGAAGCGCCCTTCCACCCTGCGGCGATCCTCCGCGTCCATTCCGCCATGATAAGCGCAAGCGCTGTGGCCCTCCTCGCAAAGGGCGTGGGCCAGCGTTTCGGTCTTGGCGCGGGTGCCGCAATAGACAATGCCCGACTGGCCGCGCCGCGCGGCGGCGAATGCCATGATCTGGCGGCGCGGATTGTCTTTTGCCGCAAAGGCGAGGTGGATATTGGGCCGGTCAAATCCATGCAGGAAGCACTGGGGCGCGACCCCGTCGAAGAGCTTTTCGACGATCTCGGCCTGTGTCTCGGCATCCGCCGTGGCCGTGAAGGCAGCGAGCGGCACATCGAGCGCGCGCCGCAACTCTCCTATGCGCAGATAGTCGGGGCGGAAATCATGGCCCCATTGGCTCACGCAATGCGCCTCGTCCACCGCAATGTGGCTCACGCCGATCCGCCGCAGCATCCCCATGGCCGAGCCCGCAGCCAGACGTTCGGGCGCCATGTAGAGCAGTTTGAGCGAGCCTTCTTCAAGCGCGCGCCAGACGGCCTCGGTTTCTTCTTCGGTATTGGCCGAGGTCAGCGCACCGGCGCCGACACCGGCAGCGCGCAGCCCCCGCACCTGATCGCGCATGAGGGCAATGAGCGGCGAGATCACCACGGTCACACCCTCGCGCATCAGAGCGGGGAGCTGGAAACAGAGCGATTTGCCGCCGCCCGTGGGCATGATGGCCAGAACGTTCTCGCCCGCTGCCACGGCGCGCACGATTTCCTCCTGCCCGGGGCGAAACGCCGCGAATCCGAACACCTCGCGCAAAAGCGTGCTGTTGCCTGTCATCTCTATCCGTTTGATCTGCCCGCTCGCAGAACGAGCTTCTCACAGGCGATTTGCCTGAGCAAGACCCGGAAACCACAATATGTCAGGCGAGACCGAAAAGAACCGGCAAGATATAGGCCCGCAGGGAGATGACGATGATCAGCGCCACAAGCGGCGCAAGGTCAAGCGGGCGCGTGTCGGGCAGGAACCGGCGTATGGGCTCATAGATCGGCTCGAGCAGGCGGTTGAGGCCATACCATATCTGACCGACAAATTGCTGGCGGACATTGAGCACCTCGAAATTGATCAGCCAACTCATGATGATATGGATGATCATCACGAAATAGACGACGCTCAGGATCAGGTCGATCGGCCCATAGATTGCCAGCATGGTGCGTTCCTTCAATCAGAGTGCCCCACAGGTAGGCGCAAGGGCGCGCAAGCGCAAGCGTTGACGCCAAGTCGTGGTTGACGCAGGGGGCCGCGCGCGTCACTCACGGCCGCGAAGGAGCGCGCCCATGTATCCCGTCATCCGCATGTTCTGGCAGCTTTTGCGCCATCGCAACGCTCAGCCATTGCCGCCCACCGGCACCCATGTCTCGTGGCATTACTGCCTGCCATGGGACATCGATCTGTGGATGGAACTGAACAATGGCCGCACCCTGACCCTCTATGATCTGGGGCGTATCCCGCTGGCGCAACGCCTCGGCCTGGTGCGGCAGATGCGGCAGAACCGCTGGGGCCTGACGATGGCGGGTGCCTCCGTGCGCTACCGCCGTCGGATCCGGCCCTTCGAGAAGGTCGAGATGCGCTCGCGGGTGATCTGCTGGGATGAGCGCTTTGTCTATCTGGAGCAATCCATGTGGAAGGCCGATGGGGAATGCGCCAATCACATTCTCTACCGCGCGGCGGTGACCGACGCGCGCGGGATCATTCCGCCCTCCGAGATGCTCTCGCGGCTCGGGGCGATCACCGATCCGCCGGCGATGCCGGGCTGGGTGGCGGCATGGATCGCGGCGGATGCAAAAAGGCCATGGCCTCCCATGCAGGATGCAGAGCCGCAGGAATAACTTGCGAGAGGCCGCAAAGCCCTGTCTTATCCGTTCGGTACACGGGGGGCACATGTCGGGCATATCGCGGCGCAAACGTATCTGGGGCTGGTATTTTTTCGATTGGGCGAGCCAGCCCTATCATACGCTGCTGGTCACTTTCATATTCGCCCCCTTCTTCGTGGGCATCGCCGCGGATTTCTATGTCAGTGACGGATTTTCAGACAAGGCAGCCAGCGCGAAGGCCCAGAGCCTCTGGTCTGTCTGTCTGGCGGTCACGGGCCTGATCATCGGCCTTGGCGCGCCGTTTCTGGGGGCGCTCGCCGATACCGCCGGGCGGCGCATGCCCTACATCATCGTCTTCACCGTGATGGCCATGGCCGGAGGCATCGGCCTTTGGTGGACCGACCCGTCAGGCGGCAATCTCTGGTGGGCCCTCCTCGCCTTCGGCTTCGGCTTCATCGGGGCGGAATATGCGATGATCTTCGTCAACTCCCAACTGCCCAGCCTTGGAGATCCGCGCGACGTGGGCGCAATCTCCGGGTCGGGCTTTGCTTTCGGCTATCTGGGGGGGGTCGCATCGCTTTTCATCATGCTGCTGTTCTTCGTCGAGCAGGCCAATGGCAAGACACTTGTCGGGCTCGACCCGGCCTTTGGTCTGCTCGATGCTTCGCAGATGGAAGGCACTCGCTTTGCCGGACCGTTCTCGGCGCTGTGGTTTGCGGTCTTCCTCATTCCCTATCTGATGTGGGTGCGCGATATCGGGCCGAAGCGACAGGGGCAGGGGGTGGCCACCGCGCTGCGACAGCTCGGTCGCTCGGTGAAGAACCTGCGCCACCGACTCAGCCTCTCGGCCTATCTCGGCTCATCCATGTTCTACCGCGATGCGCTCAACGGGCTTTACGGGTTTGGCGGCACCTATGCGCGGCTGGTGCTGAACTGGGAACTGGTCTCGATCGGCATTTTCGGGATCATCGGCGCGATCTCGGCGGCGGTGTTCAGCTGGGTGGGCGGCAAGGCTGACCGCCGGTTCGGGCCAAAACCTGTAATCACCGCCGCCGTCATCGGTCTGATCGTGGTGTGCACGGTAATCGTGGGGCTGGATCGCGAGCAGTTTTTCGGTATCCCGCTCGAGGAGGGGTCGACCCTGCCTGACGTGATCTTCTTCGGTTGCGGGATGCTCATCGGCGGGCTTGGAGGTGTTCTTCAGGCGGCCAGCCGCTCGCTGATGTCGCGCCATGCGGACCCGCTCGCCCCCACCGAAAGCTTCGGGCTTTACGGGTTGGCAGGCCGGGCGACCGCGTTCCTCGCCCCTGCGCTGATTGGCCTGGTCACCACATTGACCGGCAGCGCGCGGCTTGGCATTTCTCCGGTGATTTTGCTTTTCCTGATCGGACTTCTGCTGCTACGCTGGGTGAAAGCCGAAGGAGATCAGGAGCAATGGGTCGCAAAATCGCATTAGGCGTTGCCGCCTGGTTGCTGGTCGGCTGCGCGGGAGCGGCCTCCGATCAGGGCGGCGCGGGGGCGGCCATGTCCCTCGGCACAGTCGCACCGCAGAGCGTTCCGGCCTCCATGCAGGGGGTAGAGGCGCGGCAGCTTTTCGGAAAGATCCCCGAAGGCTCGGCGCAACCCGCCGAGCCCTTTGGCGGCTACGCGCGGGGCTGCATCGCCGGGGCGGTGCAATTGGCCGAGACAGGGCCCACCTGGCAGGCGATGCGTTTGAGCCGTAACCGCAACTGGGGCCATCCCGACACGATCGATTTCGTTGAAAGGCTGTCACGCTTCGCGGCGACACAACCCGGATGGGAAGGGCTTTATGTCGGCGATATCAGCCAGCCCCGGGGCGGGCCGATGCTGAGCGGGCATCGCAGCCACCAGAACGGGATGGATGTGGATATATGGATGCTGCCGCCCAAACGGCTGGACCTGACCCGCAGCGAACGGGAGAGCATCTCGTCCATCTCGCTGCGCCGCGCAGGCGGCGCCTACACCAATGATAACTGGTCGCGGCAGCATTTCGAGATCCTGCGTGCCGCGGCAAAGGATCCGCGCATGGAGCGCATCTTCATCTTCCCCGGTGCCAAGGTGGCCATGTGCGACATGGAAACAGGCGATCGGTCCTGGCTGCGCAAGATCCGCCCCTGGTGGGGCCATCATTATCACTTCCATGTCCGTCTGAATTGCCCCGCAGGCGCACGCCATTGCGAGGCGCAGGACCCGATCCCGCCCGGTGATGGCTGTGCCGAAGCCCGCGAATGGGTGCGCAACATCCTGCATCCGCCCCCGCCGGACCCTGATGCGCCGCCCCCCATACCCAGACGGGAGCTTCGGATGACCGACCTGCCGGGGCAATGCGTGAGCGTTCTGCAGTCACCCTGATCAGGGTTGCGAGGCAAGGGTGCAGATTGTAGGTCCAGCACATCCTCCTTTGGGGGGCAAGTCGCCGCAACCTTGTAAAAAACGGAAAAAAGAAATGAAATCCTCCCTTCTTCCTGGCGTGATCGCCATGGCAGCCATCGTCGTTGCCTCCAATATCCTCGTGCAATTCCTGTTCGGCCAATGGCTGACCTGGGGGGCCTTCACCTATCCGCTGGCCTTTCTCGTCACCGATGTCATGAATCGCGTCTACGGGCGGGAGGCCGCGCGCAAGGTGGTTTTCGCCGGGTTCGTGACGGGGATCGCCTGTTCCTTCATCGGCACGCAGATTGTCGGAGAGTTCGGACCTTTGGTCACGCTGCGTATCGCCATCGGCTCCGGGCTGGCCTTTCTCACCGCGCAACTGATCGATATCGCGGTCTTCAACCGGATTCGCAGCAAAAAATGGTGGCATGCGCCGATGATCTCGAGCGTGATCGGAAGTTCTGTCGATACGGCCATTTTCTTCACGATCGCCTTCTCGGCCGGCCTGGCATGGATCGAGCCCGGCAATGATGTCTCCTGGGCCAATGAGGCCCTTCCGCTTCTGGGGATGGGGCCTGTCAGCCCGCTCTGGGTGTCGCTGGCTGTCGCTGACTGGATGGTCAAACTGGCCCTCGCCTTGCTGGCACTTGTCCCTTTTCGCATCATCGTGGGGGCGTTGCGCCCGCAAACCGCATGATTTTCTTTTGACAAATGGGAATTCTGTGCCACGTTTCAGACAGGTTCAACAAGCGAAAGGAGGTGGTCCAGTGTCTATAGAGGTATTGGAGAGAGGTGTCGGAACAGTTCGGGAGGCGGCCCTCTAGGGCAGACCCTGGGGGAGACCCCGCCTGAATTGGTGCGCCTAACCGGCCCACCTCCGCAAACTTCTAGAGGGCCGCACCGGACAGGGCGGCCCTTTTAGATGGAGAATTCGATGCTGCGGATCGATGACCGGATCACCATTGAAGACTGGGAGCTGACCGAGCAATTCATCCGGGCATCCGGCCCGGGCGGGCAGAATGTCAACAAGGTCAGCTCCGCCGTGGAACTGCGCTTCGAGGCGGCACGAAGCCCCAATCTGAGTGACCCGGTCAAGCGCCGCCTGAAGCATCTCGCGGGCCGGCGCTGGAGCAAGGACGGCGCGTTGATCATCCGGTGTGATGAAACCCGAAGCCAGGCCCGCAATCGCGAGATCGCCCGTGACCGGCTCGCGGGATTGATCAGCGCCGCGCTTCAGCCTCAAAAGAAGCGCATTCCCACCCGGGCAACGCTCGGCTCGAAGAAGCGCAGGCTCAAGGCCAAGAAGCTGCGCGGTGATATCAAGGCTCTGCGCGGTCCGGTTTCCGGAGAGGATGGTTAAGGCGCAGGACGCATCGCAGGGCTGCCTATTCGTCCATGATGGCCATAGGCTTCTTTTCGGCTGAAATACCCCAGGGGGGGTTTGGGGGACAGCGTCCCCCATCTTCCGGATCGGCCTGCGGGTGCGTCGTGACGGCGTCAATCGTCGCCGGGTACACCATAGCTCGGTGCCGAGGACGGATCGAGGGCGCGGGCGATATAGTCGTTCATCTGCGGCTCGTAAGCGCTCCAGAGGCAGCGCAAGGCGGCGATGGGGCAATCATCCGCCCAATCGACACGCAGATCCACAAGCGGCCATGCCGTCCGGTCCGCCACCAGGAGCGCCGCTGAATGCACAGGCCCGGCCTCGCCGCCACCATCCGTGAGCCCCGCCTCGAGCGCCGCAAGAAGGCGGTCTGGCAGGGTCAGCGCCTCCATCTTCTCGAAGCGATCTACAATCACCTGCGGCACCTTGGGAGATGCCAGCAGATTACCCGCTGCGATCACGCCGTTCCCCATTGCCTCCGCATGTATGCCGAGAGCGTTCTGGCCCGAAAAGATGGCTGTTTGCCCCCGGTGGTCCACGACGACGACCTGGCGGTAGGCCGGGAAATCCTCCGCCGCGATGACCGAATCAAGAGCAGTTTGTGCATCGGCTCCGCCAGCGATCCGGTCGAGCACCTGCGGGCCGATCGACGGCATGGTGACATTCTGTGTGGCCACAGCCCCGACCCCTGCCCGCACCCAGGGGCAGCGCGCGCCGACCGCAATGGACGAGGTGGTGATCGCCACTCCCAACTGACCGCTTCTGGCGCAGCGCCCGGTGACCGAGAAGGTCATGCCGGATCATCCGGGATCACTGCGGTCGCATCGATCTCGACCAGCCAGTCGGGCCGTGCGAGGGCCTGCACCACAAGCCCGGTCGAAACCGGGTAGACGCCCTTGATATATTCGCCCATCGTGCGGTAGACCGCCTCGCGATGGCGGATATCGGTGATATAGACCACGACTTTCACCAGATGCTCCATCCGGCCGCCGGCCTCCTCGATCAATTGCCGGATGTTCTGCATGACCTTGTGGGTCTGCACGGCCGGATCGTGACTGTCGATATTGACTGCATCATCGAGGTTTTGCGGGCATTGACCACGCAACCAGACAGTTCGGCCGCCCCGGGTGATGACAGCCTGGCAGAGGTCATTGTCCAGGTTCTGTTCGGGATAGGTGTCTTGCGTGTTGAATTTGCGAATACGCTTATGCGCCATGGCTCGGGCCTTTTTCCGGAACGAGCACGCCTGCAGATGCGGCGCGCCGGCATCTTGTCTGCCAGGCGGCAGGCTGGCCGATAAAGGAACAATACACAAGAAACTCTTTGCGCAGCACTGCTTCGGTATGGCCTAATCAGTCGGCCTGGTTT